>JALTBU010000224.1 GCA_027008345.1 Nautiliaceae bacterium
GTGTGCCGCTCAGGTCAGCGTTCACTCGTGGCAACAGCATTTTTACAAAGAATAGGGTTTAAAAATGTTTTTTCTCTTCAAGGGGGTATAATAGAATTAGTTCAACATATAAGGCCTTAAATGTTTTATATTGAAGTATTTTTGGTAACTTTTATATTATCCACATTTTTTGCCCTTGGAGGAATAGGAAGTGCTACTGCACTTGTTCCTATCCTCGATATGATGGGGCTAAATTTTAATTTTGCAAAAGCAGTGGGGCTTTTTGTAAATACAGCTACCACAGTTACATCAAGTATTATGAATATAAAAAGAAAAGTTTTGGATATGAAGTTTGCCTTTCCTTTGGCAGCAGCTTTAGCTTTTAGTGCTCCAATTGGGGCATATCTTTCAAAATACATACCGGAAAATTTTGTAAAAGTTTTATTTGTTATTTTTTTGTTTTTTGCAGGAAGTATGATTTTATTTGGTAAAAAAGAGAAAAAATTTAATTTCACATCACCTTTTATAATGCCTATTTTAGGGGGTATTGTGGGAATTATAAGTGGACTTCTTGGAATTGGCGGGGGAAGTCTGTTGTTGCCTCTTTTGATAATGCTCGGGTTTGATGCAAAAAAAGTTGCGGTTGCTATGAGTTTTGTTATTCCATTTTCTACATTTACGGCTTTTATTACATATCTCAGTTTTACAAAGATTGATTGGATTTTACTTATTATTGCCGCATTTGGTGCAATACTTGGCGGAATGGTCGGAAATTATATTATGCACTTTCATCTAAATCAAAAACAGATAAAAAAGATTATCGGTGTTTTGATGTATCTTATCGGTATAAAAATGTTAATTGGTATTATTTAAAGGGATGAAATGAAAAAAATTATTATTTTTATCGGAGTTTTCTTATTTGCTTATAAAGAAATCCCGGCTACTTTAATAAATATAAAAAAACTTCAAAAAGAGAATATTCCAATTATTGATATAAGAACTTCTCAGGAATGGAAAATGACAGGTACTATACCAGGAGCGAAAAAACTCAGTTTTATTCTCCCTAATGGCAGGATTAATCCTCTTTTTTTTAAGAAATTACCAAAAAATGAAGAATTTGCAATAATCTGCCGAACCGGTCACAGAAGTAAATTTGTATCAGAAATTTTAGATAAAGAAGGATATAAGGTAATCAATTTAAAAGGCGGAATGTTTGCTCTTTTTAAAGATATGTTAAATAAAATGGGTACAAGTTCAAAAAAATAATGTAAAATATTATAAAAAGTCTCAGAGAAAAAGGATGAAAAATGGGG
>JALTBU010000225.1 GCA_027008345.1 Nautiliaceae bacterium
CTTTTTTAAAAATGGATAAATTTCAGCAAGCTCAATGGCTTTTTTATATTCTTTATTTGAAATATAATGCAAAAATTTAAGTGCTATGTCGGTTTTTTCAATAATTTCCTTGGCTTTATCTTCAAAACCTTCAATATCCTGTAAAATTAAAGCAGCTTTTTTTGCTTTATCAAACTTTTCTTCTTTGAAAAATTTATTTGCTAATTCATACAAAGTTTTGGCGTAATTCATAACTTTTTGATATTCAAGAGTATTTTTTAATTCAGGATGATTTTTGAGTATTGCAAAAAAACCTTTAAAATCCCTTTTTGCAAGTTTTTCTTTTAATAATTTAAAAACTTCGGCTTCTTTTAACAAAAGTTCAATCAAAGGCAGTTTTTCACTCACGCTCATAAACGGTTCAAGAAGTTCTCTTGCTTTTGAAATATATCCTTGTAAAACATATTCTTTTGCTTTTTCAAATGTTATCTGCCATTTTTTTTCAAGAAATTTATAATATTTTGTATCTTTTAGCATTGGATATCTATTGGCAATAAGATATGCCAACGCATAATTTTCTTGTTTTACAGCAAATACAAATTTTTTATAATTTTTAAAATGTTCTATTATATTTTGTATTTTTTCTCTAAGTTGCGGTATTATTAAAAACTTATCAAGTATTTCAAGAGCCGAAGCTTCATTTATTAAAAACAGTTCTTTTGCTCTTTTTATTTCAAGTTCAATTAATTTATTTAATCTTTCATATCCTTTTGAAAATTTTAAAAACGGATTTTTATCAATAAGCTCAAATGCTTTTTTGTATTCTTCTTTTATAATTAAATTCAAAAACTCTTTTTCTTCCTCAAAAAGATCTCTAAAATAAATTTCACCGGATTTATTTGAAAACACAAGATAATTTCCAAAAACAGTTATTTTGTAAATATTTTCAAATTCTAAAAAATTATCATTTTCAATTACAAAATCATCCAGATTATAAATAACAATATTTTTTTCAGAAGCAATTATCGCATAGTTTTTATAAATACATATATCACTGAAATTTTTATAAAATTTCATAATATCTTTAAATTCTTTTTTATAAGCATCCCATGTTACCAAGATACTTAATTCATCAATACTTGTTAAATATTTATTTTTAAGTACTTTTTTTACAGGTTTTATATGTTCATATTTTTCTTTTTTATCAAGTGTGATAAGATTATGAAAAACAACACATTTATCATATCCCCCGGCAACAATATGACTTTTATCCTCATAAAACTCAATATCCGTAATAAAATCTTTATGTTTTTTTAATTCAAGTACTTTTTTTCTGAGTTTAAAATTATATACATATATTTCACCGTCAATATCCCCAGAAGCAAAATATGAAGTGTCCTTGCTGAACGCGACACTTAAAATATCATTTTGATGAGAAGTAAAAGAGGCAAGATGTTTTTTGTTTTGCAAATCCCAAAGAGTCAATACATTTTTAACAGCAATTAAAGCATACATTCCATCATATGAAATTTTTACACCATTTTCATCAGGTTTGTTGTTTTCAAGTTTTAATTTAAAAGCTTTTTTTAACTTAAAACTTTCATCAAAATAAAAAACTCTGTTTTTTTCATCAATAAAAATAAGTTCATCTGAGGAAAAAAAGCAAGAAACCCTTGCTTTTATATTAACAAATTTTTTCATTTGTTTTTAAGAAGTTTTTCAATCTCTTCTATTTTTTTTGAAAGATTTTCGATATCTTCTTTTGTAGCGACTCCTAATTCTTTTAACTGTTTTCTAACCTCATCTTCAATCATTTTTTTAATTTCTTCAACTTTTTGTTCTGATTCTTTTTTAAGTTCTTCTATTAAGTTTTGAGCTTCCTGTTGAGTTAACTCTCCTCTTTTTTTAGCTTCTTCAATAAATTCTTCAAGTTTTTCTTTAGCTAAAAAAGCACTTCCGATACCTACTTTAATTAAATCTTCAATATTCATTTTCCCCTCCTTTTTTTACTATTTTACCAAATTTTTTAAAAAATTTATGAAGTTTTGGAGCAATCACATACGAACAGTATGGATTTTGAGGATTATTATTAAAATAATTTTGATGATAATCTTCTGCAGGATAAAATATTTCAAGGGGTTTTACTTCTGTTACAATATCAAGCCCTTGTGATTTTAGGTTATCAATTTTTTTAAGGGCTTTTTGTTTTTGCTCTTCATCTATATAAAAAATTACAGAGCGGTATTGAGTACCAACATCATTTCCCTGTCTGTTTAGCTGAGTCGGGTCATGTATCTCAAAGAATATATCTAGCAGTTCATCATAGCTTATCTCATTTTCATCATATTCTATCTCTACAACTTCTGCATGTCCGGTCACACCTGTACATACCTGCTCATAATTAGGATTTGGTCGTCTTCCTCCGCTGTATCCGCAAACAACACTATTTACACCTTTTACATTCCTAAACACTGCGTCAAGACACCAAAAACAGCCTCCGCCAAAAACCGCCTTAGCCATTAAGTTCCTTTATTATCTCATTTGCGATTGATTCTTCATCGACTTTTAAAAATTTTTCAACATCTTTAACATTCCCATGAGGTATAAATCTATCCGGATATTCAAAACTTCTTATATATTTATGAAGCCTATGTTCTTTTACAAATCCACTTAACATTTCACCAATTCCGCCTTTTTTTGAATTATCGCTTATTACGTACCACTTTTTGGCTTCTAATGTTCTTAAAAGTTCTTCATCAAACGGTTTTGCAAATCTAAGATCAATTAATCCCACATCAATTCCTCTTTCTTTAAGCAGATTCAAAACTTTATACGCTTTTCCAACCCCATTTCCGTATCCTATAAGCATAATTTCACTGTTTTCCGCTAAAACTTCGGCTTTTGAGAGTTCAAAATCTCTTGCTTCAAATATTCCATCTTCCAGTTCAAACGCACCTCTTGGATATCTGAAAGCACAAGGACCCTTATCATAGTTATATGCAAATTCCACAGCTTTTTTCAGCGTTTCAAAATCTCTTGGTGCAAAAAGTGTGATATTTGGAATAATCCTTAAATATCCTACATCAAAAACACCCTGATGAGTTTCACCGTCAGCCCCTACAATCCCGGCTCTGTCAATCGCAAATCTTACAGGATAATTATCAAGACAAACATCATGTATTACCTGATCATACCCTCTTTGAAGAAAAGTGGAATATATGGCAACAAACGGTTTAAATCCCTCTTTTGCCATAGGAGCCATTGAAGTTACCGCATGCTGTTCGGCAATACCTACATCCCAAAACCTATTAGGAAATTCTTTCATAAGCTCTTTCATACCTGTCCCGCTTGGCATGGCAGCAGTAACTCCCACAATTTTTTCATCTTTTTTTGCAAGTTCAAGGAGTTTATTGGCAAATACTTTTGTAGCACTAAGTCCTGATTTTTTAAGAGGCTCTCCTGTTTTTATATCAAAAGGTCCTACGCCGTGCCAGTGCTCATAATATCCCTCAGCCTGTTTATAACCTTTTCCTTTTATGGTTTTTGCATGGACAATAACAGGTTTTTTAAGCTCTTTTGCAATTTTTAAAGTATCAATTATCTCTTCAATATTATGACCGTCAATTGGTCCTATATACTCAAGACCCATCTCTTCAAAAAACACACCGTTTACACTAAACATCTCTTCAAATTTTCTTGCCGCATATTTCAAATCATCAGGAGCTTTTTCAAGAACTTTTTTAAATTTATCCTTAAAAGACTGATATACTTTTCCCGCTTTTAGTTTTGTAAGATATTTGCTTATAGCACCTATTGGCTTTCCTATACTCATTTCATTATCATTAAGAATTATTACAACAGGCAGTTTCAAATAACCAAGTTCGTTAAGTGCTTCATATACCATACCTGCACTCATCGCACCATCACCTATTAGTACAACAGGAATTCTGTCTTCTTTTTTAAGCTTAATAGCCTTCGCCGCACCTACAGCCACTGATATCGAAGTAGAAGAATGGCCTGCAGAAAAATAATCATATTTACTTTCACTAGGCCTTGTATAGCCGCTAATCCCTCCAAACTGCCTTAAAGTATCAAATTCTTCCCATCTACCGGTGATAAGTTTATGGGCATAAGCCTGATGTGAAACATCAAAAATAAACGGATCTTTTTGAACATCAAATACATAATGCATTCCGATAATCAAATCAACTGCACCAAGAGTAGAGCTTAAATGCCCGCCTTTTTTAGAAACAACTTCTAAGATTCTTTGTCTTATTTTTTCAGCAAGATTTTGCAACTCTTCAATATTCATTTTTTTAACATCTATCATTCTTTACCTTCCATAACAGCTTCTTTTATATTCTTAAATCTTTCCATAACTTCTGCATCTATATTACCAAGATCGCTTAAAATTACAACTCCTCCCTCTTTTATAGCAGAATCTGGAATAATTTCAACATT
>JALTBU010000226.1 GCA_027008345.1 Nautiliaceae bacterium
TCATTTTATAAGGTTCTCCGCCTTTTAAAAGTTTTACCATTTGAGAAAGCAAAATTTCAAGTTTATTTGGATCAAATCCCAAAAATTTAATAGCCGCTTTTACCCTTGCTATATATCCGTGATGGTCTGCTCCCCAGATGTTTATATATCTGTCATAACCTCTTTTAAATTTATCCCAGTGATATACAATATCCCCTGCAAGGTATGTAGGCATTCCGTTTTCTCTTACTACGACTCTGTCTTTTTCATCTTTAAACTCGCTTGATTTTAGCCATATTTTTCCATCTTTTTCATAAAGTGCCCCGTTTTTTTCTAAGATACTTTTTACTTCATCCCAATATTTATACAGACTTCTTTCACTAACCCAATTATCAAAAGGCACAACATTTAAATCATTCAAATCCCTCTTAATTTCTTCAAGCATTTTATCTTTTGCCCAAAGCGATAAATCTTCTTTATTAAAAACAGCTTCTTTCTTATCTTCTTTTTCTACTATTTCTACAGGCTCAGAAAAATAATTTTCACCAAACTCTTCAATCGCCTCACGTGCCAAATCTTTTATATATTCACCTCTATAATATTCATCAGGCCACTTAACATCAAGACCTAAAATCTCTCTTGCTGCAAGATATACAGATACTCCGAGCAAAATAATCTGACGGCCCGCATCATTTACATAATATTCAGTCGTTATTTTATATCCTATATGCCTTCCAATTCTTGCAAGAGAATCCCCAAAAATCGCTCCTCTTGCATGCCCTATATGAAGAGGTCCTGTGGGGTTTGCAGAAACATATTCAAGTAATATACTCTCATCTTTTTTATCTTTTGCAAAATTCTCTTTTTGGCTTATTACTTTGTTTGCAAATTCATCCAAAAATTTGTCACTAAGTTTTATATTTACAAATCCGCTCAACGGCTCAACGCTTTCAAATTCTTCGCAATTTAGTTTTTCACAAAGATTTTTTGCAAATTCAACTGGATTTTGTTTATTCATTTTTGCATATTTAAAAACCGGCACCGCATAATGTCCGAATTCTTTTTGTTTTGGTTTATTTATTGGAGGATTTTCACCTAAATGCTCTTTAAATATATTCGCAACTCTTTTTTTCATTAATTACCTTTCCAATGTTTTATAAATTTATCCAAATCATATTTACTTGTTTTTATAAGTGAAGATATAGCAATCCCTCTTAAAAATTCTTTTGCTACTTCAAATTTATCATTTATAAGCAAAAAATCATACTCAGGTATCTTTTTCATTTCATGCAAAGCATTTATCATCCTAACTTCCAAACTCTCCTCAGTTTCAGTCCCTCTGTTTCTAAGTCTTTCAATTAATGTGTGTTTATCTTTTGTAGTTACAAAAACGCTTGTTACTACATCAGGATAAGCGGCTCTTACAGCATCATGTCCTTGAACATCAATATCTAAAAATACAATTTTACCTTTGCTTAATGCCTCATTTATCTGTTTTTTACTTGTGCCGTAAAAATTCCCGTGAACCTCAGCCCATTCAAGAAAATAACCTTCTTCTATATCTTTTAAAAATTCTTCTTTACTTACAAAAAAATAATCAATCCCGTCTTTTTCACCATCTCTTTTAGGTCTTGTAGTAGTTGAAATACTAAAATATGCCCTATCTCCAAGCTCTTCACAAACTGCTCTTGCAAGTGAAGTTTTACCACTTCCGCTTGGACCTGAAACAACTAAAATACTTCCCTTTACTTTCATATATTCCATTCTATCCTCCAAAATCAATCGTAATTGTAACTTTTGCTTTTGCTTTTTTAAGTTCTTCCCAGTTTATATTTAAAATATTTCCAAGTGTTTTTTCTTCAAGCGTTTTTTCTTTAAATTCAGTTTCTTCTGCTGTTTCAACAGTAGTTTTTTCAACACCCTCTTTGCTATCTTTTTCAAGCTCTTCGCCTATATCTTCTCCGATAGCTTCCGCAAGCGATTTTTCATCAATTGTTTCAAGTTCTTTTTCAAGATCTTCCAGCTCAGGTTGTTCCTTAGATATTTCGCTTTTTTCTGATTCTTGGCTTTTTGTTAATGTTGCAGTTTCATAAACTTCTTCATTATTTAAATTTTCTAATTCATCAATTTGCTCTTGCGGCTCCTCAATAACAAAATCTTCATCCACTTCTTCTTTGGAGTCAAGTTCATCTTCAAGTTCCTCTTTTTCAAGTATGTCTTCTTCCAAAAAAGCTTCTTCATCATTTGGTTTTTCTTCAAGCTCGCTTTCATCTATTATAAAATCTTCTAGTTCGTCACCAAATTCTTCATTTTCAACTTCGTTTTCTAAATTTACATCTTCTTCAAGTTCAAACTCTTCATTTATATCTTCTTGATCATTTGTTTGTGAATTAACACTTTCTTCTAAATATTCCTCATCATTTTCTTTCATATCTTCAAGCTCCTCAATAGCAAAGTCTTCATCCACTTCTTCTTTGGAGTCAAGTTCATCTTCAAGTTCCTCTTTTTCAAGTATGTCTTCTTCCAAAAAAGCTTCTTCATCATTTGGTTTTTCTTCAAGCTCGCTTTCATCTATTATAAAATCTTCGTCTTCTTCTTTTTCCGGTGTCTCTTTTTCCAAATCTTCATCACTTACCACAAAATCCTCTTCCAAATCATCCAGACTGTCATCTAAATCTGTATCAAAATCCTCACTGTCAAAATCGTCAAATGATTCTAAATCAAATTCATCTCCGTTATCATTATTATTTGACGGTTTTTTTATATTATCCAGTAAATCTATCAAATCAGTAGGCAAAAAAGGTTTTACAATAAATTCATCAAATCCGGGAATTTTTTCATCGTTTTTATTTAAAATAAGTACAAATTTCGCATTTTTAAATGAAGCTTTTAAATTATTGAATAAATCATCGCTGAAAAGTTCTTTATCTATAAATACTGCATCATAATCCCCATCAGGAATCGATTCCAAATTTCCTATAAAAACCTCGTCTCCCCTTTTTTCCGCACTTAATGTAAAAAGTTTTTGGATAGTTGCGTTTTCACTTATTAATAAAATTTTCATAACAAATCCCCGTTTTTTATTATAATTATATTAAAAAAAGAGGAATCTATGAAATATTTGATTTTGCTTCTGGGCTGTTTTCTTTTTGCCAAGGAAGTCTATTTTATGCCAATGAACGGCAGACAGGCAGAAAATAAAATCTTTTATACATTCACACACGCACATAAAACAATCAAAATAATTATGTACACATTTACAAATAGAAAAATTGCAAAAGCTTTAAAAATCGCATCAAAACATAATGTAAAAATAACAATCATTGCAGATGAAAAAGAAGCTAAATTTCATAGAAGCGTAATCCCTAACCTAGCCGCTATTAAAAACATAAAAATATATCTCTTACACGGCAAAAGATACAAACACGACGGATTTGGAAAATTGCACGCAAAAGTATCAATCATTGACAACAAAATTTTAATAACAGGTTCTGCCAATTACACTTACAGCGCTTTTTATAAAAATTACGAATATATTATTTTTCATAAAAACAAAGACTTAATAAAAGAATTTAATGTTTTTTTTAAATATTTAAAATCTCTCGCAAAACCATACAGACTTAACCGATAATTGAAGAAATTATATTAAAAATTTCAATTGTTTCTTTCTCAAAAACTCTCATCATAGCACCCATTATTGCCATTAATACAAGAAAAGCAATAGCAATCTTAATTGGGAAACCGACGACTAAAAGGTTAAACTGAGGCATTGTTTTCATAATCATTGCAAATATTATATCACTGAATAAAGAAACGGCAAGTATAGGAAACGCAAGGGAAAATCCAAACAGAAAATATTTATACATATAATCCACAAAAAACTGATAAAACGAATGTATATGAAAAAAAGTCCCAAGCGGCAGAGAATTTAGAGATTTTGCCAAAAGATAGATTTCTAAATGGTCTCCTCCAAAACTCAAAAAAACCAAAACGGCAATCCAGATAAAAAACTGCGAAAGGATTGTCGATTGAACACCTGCATTAGGATCAAAGACATTTGCCATTGTAAATCCCATGACAAAACTTATCTGTTCAGCAGTAAACCTTAAAACATCAAACATCAAATTCAAAGCCGTTCCTACCAAAAAAGCAAGTGTAACTTCGCTTAAAATACCGACTGTAAGGTTAAAAAGATTTATTTCAAATGTGATTTTAGGAGTTAAAGGATAAAAAAGCAATGTAAGCCAAAAAGCAAATGCAGCTTTTGATACCATTGGAATTGTCGGATAGTTAAAAACCGGAATAAAAGCTAAAAAAGAAGCAAATCTTATAAACAAAAGCAAAAAAGTTGTAACATTTACAGGTGTCAAAATGGAAGCTATATCCAAATTTCAAGCCTTTTGTTTTTAAGTTTATATACTTTGTCAAAAAATTCCGCAAGTTCTGTATCATGTGTAACAGTAATTAATGAAGCATTATTATTTTCACAATATTCATTTAAAATTTCCATCACTTCATTTGCATTATTTCTGTCAAGATTTCCAGTAGGTTCGTCTGCAAAAATAATTTTTGGTTTTTTTGTAAGAACCCTTGCTATACTAACTCTTTGTTGTTGCCCTCCACTGAGAGTTTGAATATTTTGATGAATGACATTATCAATATCAAGTCGTTTTAGTAATTTCCAATCTATTTCCCTCTCAGCCAAAAGTGAGGCTGCCTGTATATTTTCAAGGGCTGTAAAAGTATTGAAAAGATAATGAAATTGGAAAATTACACCAAATTCATACCGTCTTATATTTATAAGTTCTTTTTCTTTTAATTTATATAAATTTTTACCATTATATATCACCTCGCCCTTTTGAGGTTTTAGAAGAGCTGAAATTATATGAAGAAGTGTAGATTTGCCGCTTCCACTTTTCCCTATGATTGCGATTTTATCTTTTGGTTTAATTTTTAGATTAACATCTTCAAACAAAAGATAATCAAATGAATGGGAAATATTAACAGCTTCAAGCAATTCAGGCCTTTTTTAAAAATTATATCATATAGTATTAAAAATATATACTCATTTTAAATCTATTTACATATACGCATATACCCTTTATCATGTCAATTTTCCTATTTCCTCATCTGTTCACAAACACATATATTCATTCACAAATTTATGAGTCTGTCACTCTTTAATAATAAAAATAAAAGCAAAAGGCTTATTTTAAAGCCTCTGCTACTTCATTTGCCATATTGCATGCGTTTTTGACTAAACCTTCTCCAACTTCAAATCTGATAAAATCTACAAGTTTTGCTTCTCCGCCTGCTGCTTTTGCTGCTTTACTTAGCGCCTCAGCAACGCTTTCTTTTTTCTCAGCTTTTACATATTCTTGTTCTGTCAAACATACGTCTTGATAATATTTTTTAATTTTACCAGGGATAATTTTTTCAATTACTTGTTCAGGTTTACCTTCTTTTAGAAGTTGAGCTTTTGCAATTTCTTTTTCTTTTTCAATTACATCAGCAGGAACACTTTCAGGGTTTAAATATGCTGGTTTCATAGCTGCGATATGCATTGCAATATCTTTTAAAGTATCTTTAATTGCTTCACAAGTTTTTTCACTATCACATGCAGCAGCCACAAGTACACCTACTCTTCCACCTGCGTGGATATATCCGTTTACAATTCCGTTTTCAGGTGCTTTTATTGTTGCCATTCTTCTAACAACAATATTCTCACCAATTTTTGCTATTTTAACTTTAAGCTCTTCTTCAAAAATCCCTTCACCGAATTTTGCTTTATTAAGCTCTTCTACACTTGAAATATCCTCAGTGTTGATAGTTTTTACTGTTTCACTTACAAATTCAACAAATTCATCAGTTTTTGCAACAAAGTCAGTTTCACAGTTAACTTCTACAATACTTCCTTTTTTAAAATCAGGTGTAATGTAAATTTCAACTCTTCCCTCAGCTGCATTTCTATCAGCTTTTTTTGCTGCTTTTGAAAGACCCTTTTTTCTTAATATTTCAATTGCTTTTTCTTCATCTCCGTTTGCTTCAACAAGTGCTTTTTTACAGTCCATCATTCCAGCACCTGTTTTTTCTCTAAGTGCTTTTACCTGAGCTGCTGTAATGTTTGCCATATTACGCCTCCTCTTTTTGTGTTTTAATTTCTTCTATTTCTTCTTTTATTTCTTCTTCATTTTTTGTTTCATTTGCAGCTTCTTCTTTAATTTCTTTAATTTCTTGTTGCATTTCTTCTTCTGTTACAGGTGTTTCTTCAGCAGCACTCTCAGCCATTTCTTTTCCTTCAATAATTGCATCGGCAATTGTTTTACAGAAAAGATTTACACTTCTGATTGCATCATCATTTCCTGGAATCGGATAATCAACAACATCAGGATCACAGTTTGTATCAACTGGTGCAACAATTGGAAGTCCAAGTTTATTAGCTTCTGCAACTGCAATTTTTTCTTTAACAGTATCAATAATGAAAAGCATATCAGGAATTTTTTTCATATTTCTAATTCCACCTAAAACTTTTTCAAGTTTAGCTCTTCTTCTTTCAAGAATTAATCTTTCTTTTTTAGTTAAAAGATTTACTTGTCCGCTTTCTTGCATTTTTTCAATAATTTCAAGTTTTCTTATTGATTTTTGGATAGTTTTAAAGTTTGTAAGCATTCCTCCAAGCCATCTGTGGTTAACATAAGGCATTCCAGCTCTTGTAGCATGTTCTTTAATAGCTTCAACAGCCTGTTTTTTAGTACCTACGAAAAGTATAGTTTTACCCTCAGCCGCTGCATCTCTTACTACATTATAAGTATATTTAATATATCTTAATGTTTTTTGTAAATCGATAATATAAATGTTTTTTCTAACACCGAAAATAAATTTTTTCATTTTCGGATTCCATCTTCTTTTTTGATGTCCAAAATGAACACCGCTTTCTAATAAATCTTTCATTGTCACATTACATGGCATATTTTTCTCCTTGAATTATTTTTTTGGTTTTGGGTTTAGCCTCCCTCTCCCTTAACACCTAAATAGTGCAACCCTACCAAGGAATAAAGAGGTGAGAACTAGAAACGAAATTATACTATAAATTTTAAACAAATTGTTTATATTATTTCCTTTAAAAAAGGAATACATTAAAAATGATGAATTTTTTATCCTCCTCAACTCTCACCTCCCAACTCCTCACCCATCCACTCATTCACCCGTTTATGATATAATTATAAAAAAGGATAGACTATGCCAATGCTTGACAGTTTTTTAGTTGACCATGTAAAAATGCCGGCCCCCGCTCTTAGAGTAGCAAAACATGTAAAAACACCAAAAGGTGATATTATCACAGTTTATGATGTAAGATTTGCAAAGCCAAATAAAGAAATTATTGATGAAAAAGCTATGCATACACTTGAACATCTGTTTGCCGGATTTATGAGAGAAAATCTTCCAAATTACGATATTATAGATATCTCGCCTATGGGATGTAGGACAGGTTTTTATATGAGTATAATAGGAACGCCAAAAGATGAAGATGTTATCAAAGCATGGAGAGCTTCTATGCAAAACATTCTCGATACAAATACAATTCCAGAAGCAAACATTTATCAGTGCGGAAGCTGTTATATGCATTCATTAGATGGTGCAAAAAAAGTTGCAAAACACATTTTGGATAATGAAATAGAAATTATGGATAATAAAAAATTAGCATTAGACCCAAATAATATTCCAAATATTTGCGATGTAGATAAAAGCAAAGTAAAAGTTTTAGGAATATAATTTCCTTGTCTTTTCTCTTCCTTTCAGATAAAATAAGATAAATTTACTCTTAAAAGGATTAAAATGAAAAGAAGAGATGCATTAAAAAGACTTGGAGCTTTAGGATTATTAACGACAGCTATACCATCTTTTGCAAACACAAAAGAAAATGAAAAATTCTGTGATGTTTATACAAATTATAGACCTCAAATTAAAAATAGAAACTGGATGAAAATAAAAGACCCAAAACACCCTACAAAAGGCGAGCTTAAACATACTCCTGATATCAAAATAGGACAAACAAATGAAAAAGGTTTTACTAAAATTGAAATAACTCTTGGTAAAAATGGAATAATTCATCCTTCAACAAAAGAGCATTATATTGATTTTATTGAAGTATATGCCGATAATGAACTTGTTGGAAAAACTGTATTTGAACCGGGCGAAGCAATGGGGTATGTATCATATAATGTAAAATTAAACGGTGCAAAAACAATAAAAGCAGTAGCTGGATGCAATATTCACGGAATCTGGGAAAACAGAGTTTCTGTATAATTTCCCATTTTTTTCCTTTAAAAAATAATATTTTATTGTTATAATTTCAAAATACTCAGGTTGTAGAGGCTATAACTTTATAAAAATTTTATAGCCCCTGCAACCTCCTAAAAGGAGGTCACTATGTATATATATAAAAACAAACTCCTTCAAGAAATTGATCTTAAAATAAATGATAACGAAAAAGAAATTATTTTCTCAACCGTAAAAAATGAAAAAATAATTAAATGGTTAAAAAGCCACGGTTTTCCTGAAAGTTTCATTGAAGATATACAAAGTGAAGATCAATCTTTAACTTATGAAGAGACTGAATCATTTAAACTTCTTATTTTGAAATATATCAAATTTGACGAAGAAGAAAATCTTCTTTATGATGACAGCAATGTTGTAATTATTATTACTGAAAATAAATTTTTCGTGTTAGCAGAAGAAAAAGAAATAATTACAGAAATAGCAAAGAAATTTGCTAAAAGATATAAAAACCAGGATTTTTATTATGTAACATATTTAATTGCTGATATTCTTGTAGATAATACAATGTTAATAATTGATGTTATAGATGAGGCGCTTGAAGATTTGGAAGATTCAATCTTTCACGAAGATATTGAAGAAGACGAACTTCAAAAAGACATCTATTATGCCAGACGGACTCTTAACAGAATTTCAAAAGTAGCAATTCAGACAAAAGATGTAATAAACAGAGCCTACAACAGATTTCCTCCTATTACAAGAAAAAAACTAAAATATGAATTTATAGATATAAGCGAACATCTCAAATATCTTATAAACGAATCTAAAACGCTGCTTGACAGAACAGGTTATTTACTAAATCTTCACATGGGTATACTCTCAACAAGAATGAATAAAGCAATGCAACGCCTTGCTGCTATTTCTTTAATTTTTTTACCTCTTACATTCGTAGTTGGAAATTATGGAATGAATTTTGATTATATGCCAGAGCTCCATTGGAAATATGGCTATTTAGCAGTATGGATTTTAAATATTTCACTTGCAATTGGAATAATTATATGGCTTAAAAAGAAAAAATGGATTTAAATTAATTTAAAATTGAAAATGATTAATGGAAAATCATCTTTTAGTTACCGACTAAATTATAAAAAGAGCAAAACATTTAGAAAATTAACTAAATTTTGAATATTAAAATTGCACTTACGCAAAAGCTCAAGTAGTTTTTCACAAAATTCAAGTGTTACATAACAAGAAGTAGGAAATTGTTATGATTTATTTTTTGAAGTAATTATAGTTTAAAACTTGTTTGTAAGTTTTATTTTTTATGCAAAGAATATTAGTTTAATACTTTCAATAGAATCTTCACAATTTGTCTTTGACACTATTTATGAAAAATATAAAAGAGAGAAGAGATCAAACTCCGGCTTCTTCTCTTCTTTGTAAATATTCCCAATATCTGTCAACTTCTTTTTGCCATTCTTCAATAAGCCATTTATTTTCAGGTTTAAACAGATGTGAAAATCTTCCTTGTCTACTTAAATACTCTTCAACAGGAAGTTTGTTTTTTGGTCTATATGAAATAGTCAATTTATGTCCATCTTCAATTTCATAAAGAGGGAAAACACAAGTTTCAACTGCCAAATCACCAATCTCAACAGTATCCTCAGGTTTAAATTTCCATTCAGTTGTACATGGACTTAGTGCATTAATAAATGTAGGGCCTACTGTACTAATCGCTTTTGCTGCTTTAGTTGCTAAATCTTTCCAATGTTTTGTACTCGGAACAGCCGTTGCCACATATGGTGCACCATGAGCTGCCATAATCATAGTTAAATCTTTTTTTCTATGTTTTTCACCATAACTCACTCTTCCTCTTGGAGATGTAGTAGTATGTGCACCAATTGGAGTTGATGAGCTTCTTTGCCCTCCTGTATTCATATATCCTTCATTATCAAGACATACATATAAAAAGTCATGACCTCTCTCAGTTGCACCAGAAAGTGATTGGAAACCAATATCATAAGTTCCACCATCACCGCCGAATGCTACAAATTTTACATTTCTATCTTCATTATAAAGTCTGTTCTTTCTGCTTAATGCTTTATACATAGCTTCAGCACCGCTTATACCTGCTGCTGCATTTTCAAATCCAATATGAAGCCAGCTTACATCCCAAGATGTATAAGGATAAATAGCACTACAAACTTCAAGACATCCAGTAGCAGTTGAAACCACTAAATCATCATCAGTCGCATTTACAACTTCTCTTACTATCATACCATGTGCACATCCTGGACATAATCTATGTCCACCTTGGAACCTATCAGGAGTACAAGCAAATTCTTTTAAATTAGTAATATTTTTCATATAAACTCCTTAATTAAATGATAACTTAGGACCTCTAAGGTTAATGAAACCTTGTAAGTCAGTTACTCTTTTTCCAGCTTTTGCATTTTCATTTGTTTCTTTAATTACTTCTAAAATATGTTCAACCGTTGTATCTCTTCCACCAAGTCCGTAAATATAATTTGTCATAATTGCACTTTGTCCATTTGCCGCAAGTGCACCTGATACTTCATTATAAAGTGCACCCATTGCACCCATAGGAGCATTTCTATCAAGAGCCGCAACCGCTTTTACATTTTTAAGTTTTTCAGCAATTTCATTATATGGAAATGGTCTAAAACTTCTTGGCATTATAAGACCAGCTTTAATGCCCTGTTCTCTTGCTTTATCCACAGCAACCATTGCAGTTTCATATGCACTTCCCATTACTACAATAGCAACATCTGCATCATCAAGTTTATATGTTTCAACTCTATTATATTTTCTGCCTGTAAGTTTTTCGAAAGCTGCAAACACTTCATCAATTACAGCAGGTGATTCCATTAAAGCTTTATGTTGGCTTGCTTTAAATTCAAAATGCCACTCTTCTTCTGTTTGAGCACCGTAAGTTTGAGGATTTTTTGTATCAAGCATAGGATTAATTGCTTTATAATCTCCAATAAATTTATATGCAGTTTCATCATCAAGTGGTTCTACTACTTGAGCTGTGTGTGATACTAAAAATCCGTCTTGGTTTGTTGTTACCGGAAGTCTTACTCTTTCATCTTCTGCAATTTTAAATGCACATAAAGTCATATCATATGCTTCTTGTGGATTATTTGCTATTAAATGAATCCATCCGGCATCTCTACCTAAATATAAATCGCCGTGATCTCCATGAATATTAAGTGGAGATGCAAGGGCTCTGTTTACTACAGTCATAACAATTGGAAGTCTCATCCCACTTGCTTGGTATAAAACCTCTACCATTAACGCATAACCTTGGCTTGAAGTCGCAGTAGCAACTCTTCCACCTGCTGCGGCTGCACCGACACACGCACTCATAGCTGAATGCTCAGATTCAACCATTACAAATTCACCGTCAACATATCCGTCAGCAAGAAATTGTGCATAATTTTGAACAATTGGTGTTGAAGGTGTAATAGGATAAGCAGCTACTACATCAACTTGTGCCTGTCTTAGGGCATGGCTTGCAGCCATATTCCCATCCCAAACCTCTTTTGATTTTAATTCATATCTTTGTGCCATACTCTTTCCTTTAATCTTTTTTAGGCCATTGTTTTAATGCTTCATCATTATCAACAAATTCAGGGAACATTAAAAGCGATTTAATAGGTGTAGGACATACATCTACACAAACCGCACAACCTTTACATAAATTATAATTAATTCCAACTATTTTTGCCTGTTTTTTGCCTCTTTTATTTACCACTTCTTCAACTATAAAACAACTGTCAGGGCAAGAAACCCAACAAAAATCACAGTCAATACAAAGGTCTCTATTAAATACAGGTTTTTCAACTCTCCAATCTGCAACTTTATAATTATAAGAATTAAATTTACTTCTTATTTTTTTTTCTGGGTCTTCAAATGAAGGAAGAACAGCCCCTGGTTGAATTTTATCCCATGTTGTCATCATTTCTTTTGGTGTAGCCATAATATCTCCTTATTTTACTTCTTCATAAGCTCTTTTAATAGCTTTTAAGTTACCATCAATTATTTTTTTTGGAAATTTTGAAAGAATATCTTCAATTGAAACTAAAAAATCTTCAAATGGAATGATTTGTGAAATTTTCATAAATGCACCAAGCATTGGCGTATTTGGAATTGCTCTTCCGATTTCTTCTTGTGAAATCTTAATAGCATCAACAACATATAATTTCTTACCTTGAAGATGTTTTGCAATAGTTAGTAAATCATCTTTATCCATATGAGAAGTTACTATAAAAATAGTATCATCAGTAGTATTATCAACTATTTCCTCTTGGAAAACAAGTGAAGGGTCAATTACCAAAACATAATCTGGTGTCATCCATTTTGAATGATCTAAAATTGGCTTGTCATCAATTTTGTCATATGCCGTCATTGGAGCACCTCTTTTTTCTGCACCATAAACTGAATATGCTTGAACATATTTGCCTGTTCTTGCCATAACATCAGCTAATGCTTTTGCTCCAGTTACAGCTCCTTGACCTGCCCTTGAATGCCATCTAATTTGTAACATATTAATCCTTTTTTTCGTATTTTAACTAAAAACAGCTTAAAGTATTATTAATATAGCATAAAAAATGTCTTTTTTATAATTGAAAAAATAAATATTATTTTTTTTTATTTATATGTTACATTTTGTAATAAAAGAGTTATAATTATGCGTTTATAAGGAGTTACAATGAACATTTTAATAGCAGGTGGAGGAAAAGTTGGATATAACATTGCAAAACTTCTTTATAAAAAGCATAATATTACTATTATTGATAAAAATGAAGATAAAATAAATTTTATTAATGAATCCCTTGATGTTTTATGTATAAATGGAGATTTAAGAGATGTTTTAACTTATCAATCACTTGAAAAAGAGTATGATTATTTTTTAGCCGTAACAAATGAAGATGAAATAAACTTAATTTCAGCTGCTATTATTGATAATTTTGCAAATATAAAAAACAAATTTCTAAGAATTCAAAACACATCTTATTCCTTAACAAACATATCAGAAAAACTACATATTGATACAATGATTTATTCAAATACAATTCCTGTGTTAAACATTGAAAAACTTATAAAACTTCCTCAAGCAAATAATGTTAAAGATTTAGCTTTTACTAATATGCTTTTAATTTCTGTTAATAGTGAAATTGAAATTGATTCAGAGACTTTAGAAAATGAAAAATTAAAAATTATTGCAACAATTGATGAGAATGAAAATATAAATTTTTGCCATAAATGTAAAATAAACAAAAATGATTTAGTTTATATAATTGGTGAATATGAACAGTTAAAAGAAGCTTTAAAAATTTTGGCACCAAATCAGCCACAAACAATAGAAAATGTTTTAATTTTTGGAGCCGATTCTTTAGGAATTGAACTGGCAAATGTTTTAAAATCTCTTAAACTTAATATTACTATTATAGAAAAAGACAGCCATATTGCTTATAAAGCATCAAAAAAACTTGATGAAGAAATTATGATTATTAATGCATCTTTTGATGATGAAAATCTTTTTTTAAGCGAAAATCTGCAAAATAATGACGTTTCCATAGCCACTACAAAATCTGATGAAACAAATATTTTAAAATCTCTAATTGCTCGAAAATACGGAATTAAAAAAACAATATGTATAAATAACAATCCTTATTATCATTCAATAATGCACTCGCTTAATCTGCCAATTATCAGAGGCCCAAAAATGGCGACAGTTTATAAAGTACTCGAAAATATTGAGAGCGAAAATATAATTTTTGAGAGATTTTTTGTAGGTTTTAAAGCAAGAGTTTATATAAGAAAAATTTTTATAAATAAAAAAATAAAACCACCAAAAGAGTGCTCTAAAATTTTAATTTTAAGAGAGGACAAACTTATTGCAATAGAAAATGAATTTGAAATAAAAGAAGGTGATATTATATTTTACTTCAATACATCGGGGAATAGATCATGGATAGAAAATCTATAACAAAAATAATTAAATTTTTAGCTCTTATAGGTTTAGTAATACAAGCAGGGTTTATTATTCCATTAATTACTTCTTTTATTTATTACAATGAATATTTTATTGAATATTACATTTTGTGTACTGTTTTTTTTATATTTTTATTTCTTATTTTTTATAAAACAAAACTTGATTTAACAATAAAAGAAGCCATTTTAAGCGTTAATCTTGTTTGGATATTAGGCGGTATTATAGGAGCCGGAGCTTTAATGATAACATCAAATGTCAGTTTTGTTGATGGATTTTTTGAAAGTGTAAGCGGATTTACAACAACTGGTGCTACTATTTATACGCATATATCAGATTTAAATCCCGTAACACTTATGCTTAGAAGTACTATGCACTGGCTTGGAGGAATGGGGATTATAGTTCTTGGAATTGGAATTATTGCTATGATAAATCCCACAGCTTCACTTGCACTTTTTAAATCAGAATCAACAGGAATAACAGCTACTAAAATTACTCCAAAACTAAAACATACAGCTGCAAATCTTTGGATAGTATATGTATTTATTACACTTGTTGATATGTTTTTATTAAAATTTGAAGGGATGAACTGGTTTGATGCAATCAACCATGCATTCTCTACAATTTCAACAGGTGGATTTTCTACAAAAGATGAGTCAATGGGGTATTGGATAAAAAATCCTTTAATTATTTGGACTACAACTATTTTTATGACTATTTCTGCCATTAACTTTGTGGCACATTTTAAAGCATTAAAAGGCGATTTTAATGGTTATAAAAGCGAAGAAGTTAAATGGTTTTTGATAGTTTTTATTGTTTTATCTTTAGCGCTTGGATTTGTGCACTATTTTTCCTCAAAAGATTCACTTTTTTTTGCAATGACTAATTCATTTTTTACCGTATCTTCAATTATCACAACAACTGGTTTTGCAACACTTGATTATTCAACATGGGGAAATTTAGCAATCGCTTTAATATTTATTGCTATGTTTGTAGGTGGAAATGCTGGAAGTACCGCAGGAGGAGTTAAAGTAATAAGATATGTAATAATGTTCAAAAATTTAAAATATCAAATTAAAAAATTTCTTTTTCCAAATGCTATATTTTCTATAAAAGTGGATAATGTTCCGATAAAAGCAGATGTTTTAAGTCATGTCGGTGCATTTTTCTTTTTATATATCCTTACAAATACAATTATTGCACTTTATCTTTTTGCAAGCGGATATGATGCCCTGACATCTATTTCGGCTGCAATTGCAAGTGTTGGAAATATCGGTCCGGGGTTTGGGCATGTTGGACCTGTTGATAATTTTGCGTTTTTCACACCTTCTCAAAAAATAGTTCTTTCAATTGGAATGATTATAGGAAGGTTGGAATTTTTTACGGTCATTATTCTATTTTACAAAGATTTTTGGAGACATTAAACATTTTTAATAAACTCCACCGCTTCAAGAGCATCTTTTTTTACAATATCAGAACATTTTTTAAGTTCATTTTCCGGAGTATAATCTCCTATAACACCTACTCCAAAAACTCCCGCTTCTTTTGCA
>JALTBU010000227.1 GCA_027008345.1 Nautiliaceae bacterium
AAAAAATAAATTTTGCTATAATTTGACAATAATAAAATCGGATTAATAACCTCTTAAAGGAATAATATGTCAAAAATGTTAGAATTTAAAGACAACTGTGGTTTTGGTGTAATAGCCGATATTAAAGGAAGAGCTACTCATGAAATGGTGGAAGACGCCCTTACTGCACTTGAGAGAATGATGCACAGAGGTGCAATTGCAGCAGATGGAAAAAGCGGGGATGGAAGCGGACTTCTTTTTTCTATGCCTGAGAAATTTTTTAGAAAAGTTGCAAAAGAAAACGGATATGACCTGCCTGAGAAGTTTGGTATTGGTGTAATTTTTCTTAAAAATGAAAATCAAAAAACAATTGTTGAAGAATATTGTATAAAAAATGATTTAAAACCTCTTTTTTGGAGAGAAGTTCCTGTAAATACAGAGGCACTTGGGGAACTTGCATTAAAAACACTTCCAAAAATTTATCATTTGTTTATAGTTCCAAATTCAATTATAGCTGTTAAAAGATTTGAAGAACTTTTATATTTAACAAGAAAAGAGATTGAAAACTTTATTGAAGACAAAGATTTTTATATTCCAACTTTCTCTTCTAAAAAAGTAGCCTACAAAGGCCTACTTATGCCAAATCATATTAAAGAATTTTATCCAGATCTGGCAGATAAAGATTTTGAGATTTATTTTGCACTTTTCCATCAAAGATTTTCTACAAACACACTGCCTGAATGGAGACTTGCGCAGCCGTTTAGATTCATAGCACATAATGGTGAAATCAACTCAATTCAGGCAAACAGAATCAACTCTTTAATCAAATCAGAAAGTATAAAATCAGAAGTTTTCAGCAATGAAGAGCTTCAAAGACTACTGCCAATTGTCAGATTTGATGAGAGTGACAGTTCGAGTCTTGATAGAATGATGGAATTTTTAATAATGAATGGTATGGACTTTTTTAAAGCTATTCGTGCACTAATTCCAATGCCTTGGCAAAATGCCCCATATCTTGACAGTGAGCTTAAAGCTTTTTATGAATATTTCTCTACTCGTTTTGAAGCATGGGACGGACCTGCGGCTGTAAGTGTGTCTGATGGTAGATATATTGCAGTTGTGCTTGATAGAAACGGGCTGAGACCTGCAAAATATGTAATTACAAAAGATGACAAAATCCTAATAGCAAGCGAATATGGAGTTATTGATATTCCAGAAGAAGATATAGCGGAAAGAGGAAAACTTCAATCTGGTCAAATGATAGGTGTGGATACAAAATTTGGAATTGTTTTAAAAAATAAAGATATTGATGAATATCTGAAATCAAGCAATCCATATACAAAATGGCTAAATGAAAATATGATTTATCTTCAAGAATATATAGAAAATCCTTATGCAATTGATGAAAAAATTGATGTAAAAGGACTTATTCCAAAACAAAGATATGCTGGAATTACAAAAGAAGTTATTAATTTAGCAATAAAACCTATGATGATTGAAGGAAAAGAGCCTACTGGTTCTATGGGAGACGATACCCCGCTTGCGGCATTCAGTGATTATCCATTTAGAAGTTTCAATGACTTTTTCAGACAAAAATTCGCCCAAGTTACAAACCCTCCAATTGACCCATTAAGAGAAAAAATTGTCATGAGTCTTAATACTGGATTTGGAGAAATTCATAATATACTTGATGAAGCGCCAGAACATGCAAAAAGACTTAAAACAACTTCACCAATTCTTACTCAGACAAAATATGAAGTTTTAAAAAGCTTTGGTGATGAAGCAAGTCCTCGATTTGAAAGTGATTATAAAAACAAAACTTACTATACGCATTTCAAAGAAAATTTAAAAGAATCACTTGAAAAACTTACAGATGAAATAGTTGAAGATGTAAAAAACGGTATTAGAATAATTTTCCTAAGCGATGAAAAATTAGATAAAGAGCACAAACTTCTTCCAATGGCAATGGTTATTGGAAGACTTCACAAAAAACTTCTTGATAATAAAGTTAGACACCTAACAAGTATTGTAGCCATCACAGGAGAAGTTATAAATCCTCATGATGCAGCAGTAATGATTGCATATGGAGCAACTGCTATTTATCCATATCTCCTATTTAAAACCGCTTGTGAAATTTGTGACCAAGAAGGTATAAGCAGAGATGAAGCACTATTTAATGTACACTCGGCCCTAAATAAAGGTATACTAAAAATTATGTCAAAAATGGGTATTTCAACAATAGCAAGTTATAGAAATTCAGCTCTTTTTGATATTATAGGACTCAGTAAAGACATTCAAGAAGAATGTTTTATAGGAAGCAAAACATTAATTCCTGGACTGACTTTTGAAGACATAGAAGAAAAACTAAATAAAAAACATAAAGAAGCTTTCAAAGAAGAAAAACTTCCAGCAGGAGGTGTTTATAAATTTAGAAGAAATGAAGAATACCACGAAGTAACTCCTCCTGTTGTAAAAGCATTTACAAAAATGGTAGAAGATGGAAGCAAAGAGACTTATGAAGCGTTTAAACAGCTTATTGAAAATAGACGTCCTACATACATTAGAGACTTGCTTGAAATTAAATCTGATAAAGAGCCTATAAGTATTGATAAAGTTGAACCAAAAGAAAAAATCATCAAAAGATTTATTGGTGCCGCTATGAGTATAGGAGCTCTAAGCCCTGAAGCTCACGAAGCAATAGCAGAAGCAATGAACAGACTTGGTGCAAGAAGCAACTCAGGTGAAGGTGGTGAGGATAAAGTTAGAAATAAAACAATCAAACAAAGCAAAATTCGCCAGGTTGCATCAGGTAGATTTGGGGTAACACCTGAGTATTTAGTTAATGCAGAAGAAATTCAAATTAAAGTGGCACAAGGTGCAAAACCTGGTGAAGGTGGACAGCTTCCTGGATTTAAAGTAACTACTTACATTGCAAAATTAAGACATACAACACCTGGAAAAACACTTATTTCACCACCTCCTCATCATGATATCTATTCAATTGAAGATTTGGCTCAACTTATATTTGATTTGAAACAAATAAACCCAAAAGCAAAAATTTCAGTTAAACTTGTATCAACCGCAGGAGTTGGAACAATTGCAGCTGGAGTTGCTAAGGCATATGCTGATAAAATAACTATAAGTGGTGCTGAGGGTGGAACAGGAGCAGCTCCTATTACATCAATCCGCCATGCCGGGAATCCTTGGGAGCTTGGACTTATTGAAGCTCATAATTCTTTAAAAGAAAACCATCTAAGAGAATATGTAACACTTGAAACTGACGGTGGATTAAAAATTGGAAGAGATGTAATTGTTGCTGCCCTTCTTGGGGCAGAAGAATACGCATTTGGAACTGCACTTATGATGGCTGTTGAATGTATTTTTTGTAGAAGCTGTCAAACAAATAAATGTCCAAAAGGGATTACTACTCAATCTGATGAATATAGAGCTAAATTTACAGGAAGTGTAGAAAAAGTAATTAACTATATTACAAATTTAGCAGAAGATGTAAGAGAATGGCTTGCAAAACTTGGATATGAAAGTTTAGAAGAATTAATTGGAAGAAACGATTTACTGACTAAAAAAGATATTCCTTTGGCTCACAAATTTGATCTTTCTTGCCTATTTAAACAGGTAGAAGGAATAAATGTAAAAACAAAAGAAAACGAACCGTTTGATAAAAATGAATTTGAAAAAGAACTTTTACAAGAAGTAATAGAAACAATCAAAAATCCAAATCATAAATCTGTGGTTAATACTAAAATATGCAACCTAAATAGAAGTTTTGGAGCACTTATAAGCGGAGAAATAGCAAGATATTATGGCGATGAAGGACTTCCGGAAGACAGCATAGTATTTAATCTTGAAGGTGTTGCAGGTCAAAGTTTTGGTGTATTTCTAAGTAAAGGAATGACTCTAAAACTAAACGGCGTTGCAAACGATTATGTTGGCAAAGGAATGGCAGGAGGAAAAATTATAATAACTCCTAAAAAACAAGGCGCAGCAGCTGGTAATACATGTTTGTACGGTGCAACTGGCGGTAAGCTGTTTGTTGCAGGAGAAGTAGGTGAAAGATTTGCTGTTAGAAATTCCGGTGCTATTGCAATTGTAGAAGGCACAGGGGACCATCCATGTGAATATATGACAGGCGGAGAAGTGATTATCCTTGGTAAAACAGGTATTAATTTCGGTGCCGGTATGACAGGTGGAGTTGCATTCGTATATGACAAAGAGCATGATTTTGTAGATAAAATAAATCCAGAACTTATTGAAATCAGAAGAATTGATATAGACGAAAATGAAAAACCAAAAATATATCTTAAAAAAAGACTTATTGAATACTATAACGCAACAGGAAGTGAAAAAGCTAAATTTATTTTAGATAATTTCAGAAGTGAAGTTAGACATTTCTGGCTTGTAACACCAAAAGACAATAAACCACCTCTTGATCCAAA
>JALTBU010000228.1 GCA_027008345.1 Nautiliaceae bacterium
CCAATAACTTATTGTATTTGTTGATAACTCTTTATTAAACTCTTCTTTTATCCATTCTTGCATCTCTTTTAAACTCTCAAATCCCTCTTTTGCTCTTTCTTTAAATTTATCTATTTCTTCTTCGCTTAATCTGGGCTTTCTCCCTTTGTATTTTAATTTTAAATTATCTATCCCTCCTTTTTTATACCAATCCCAATATTCAAATGCTGTTTTCTTTACTATCCCTACTCTCTCTGCTATCTCTTTTAGTTTTGGTTTCTCCATTGTTTTTATTAAATATATTACTCTTATTCTTCTATATACCCTCGCATCTTTCTCTTTTCTTAACAACTCTTCTAATTCTTCCTCACTCTCTTTGATTAATTCTTTGTCTAGTTTTCTTCCCATAGCGATATTATACACTATTTATATTGATATTGGTATAACTATAATTTTTGATAAATAAATCCCATATTTTTTTACCTATTTCTTTTTTGTCTTGCATATTTAACCTTTTAAAAGTTCATTTTTAATTATAACATATTATTTTATTAATAGTTCAACCGCTTAGATTTTCTAGATTGTTATCTTATAACAGGTCAGGCATAGCCACCAAATTACACTTCGCTTTCACTTTAAAACTTCGCTTGGGGTCGGGCTTACGCCCTCGTGTGCTATCGCACACGCCCAAGCTCGTTTTTCGTTCGCTTCGTTCCATTTGGTTGGCTATGCCTGAGTGTTTTTGTTGTGTCAGTGTCAGCTCTTGGGTGAAAGAAAAAAAATTATTTTTCTTGATGTGGTTTGTGTTTTGTGTCTTTTGTAAAAATAATAAATACTGCTATCAAACTTATAGCTCCAATTGTTAATGCAATTATTGGGTATATTATATTATTCATTTATGTCCTCCAATTTGTCTATTTCTTTTTTTAAATAAATTGCTGAGATAATTGTTCCAATTAAAAGCAATAGTAAAGCCATTACCAAAAGAATTAATTGAATTTCATTGAGTTTAGCATAATTATTAAAAATATATCCAATTAATCCAAACTCACTACCTAACAGAAAGAATACTGCTATTTTCCATACGCCAACCCATTCTTTTTGTTTATCTAATTGGCTCATATTAAGCCTTCTTCTCTTGCTTGTTTTACATATTTTTGAGCTGACGCATAACTAACATTTGCGAGTTCTTTTACTTTCATAATTGTTACTTTTTCTTT
The DNA here is from genome assembly GCA_027008345.1 of Nautiliaceae bacterium. Lineage (GTDB taxonomy): Bacteria > Campylobacterota > Campylobacteria > Campylobacterales > Nautiliaceae > JALTBU01. The sequence goes on from JALTBU010000228.1 coordinate 1,200, forward strand.
TTTTTCTTTTAGTTCTTGGATAGCTTTATATACTTTTTCTTTTGTTGCTTCTGCTTTTTGTTTGTTTGCTTTTA
>JALTBU010000229.1 GCA_027008345.1 Nautiliaceae bacterium
TTAAATATTCAAAATATATTTATATAAAACAAAGATTTATAGATTTAGTCAAAAATATTCAAAGCAAATTAAATGTTTCAAGAATGGGACAAAAAGTTAATATGATAAATATAGAATATATCGATAATGTCCCTAAAAGAGACGCTTTAATTACGAATTTAATTGCTAAAACTTTTATAAAAGATACAATAAAACAAAAAACACAGCAGGCTTCCCAGCTTCTTGCTTTTGTAACCAAACAGCTTAATAAAATTACAAGAGAATTGGCAAAATCAGAAGTAAAACTTGAAGAGTTTAAGAAAAAAACGGGAATTGTTGATGTCGGTCTTGATTCTCAGATGCTTTTACAAAAATTGTCTGATTTAGATACTCAGCTTACTCAGCTTAAATTAAAAAAAGAGACAATTGATTTTGTAATAAAACATTTGATTAATACCAAAAATGCAATGCTTATAAGTGCTGGTGCGCTTGATGATCCAGAACTTCAACAAATGATTTCAAAACTTCAAACACTGATTTTAGAAAGAAATGCTCTTTTAATACAATATACTCCAAAACATCCAAAAGTTATAGCTATTGATAATCAAATAAGAGATTTAAAAGCTATTATATTTAATAGAATTTATAACCTTAAAAATGCCATTGACAAACAATATCAACTACTCTCTTCCATAAAAAGCAGATATTTACAAACTGTAAAAAAACTTCCTGAAAATGAAAGAAAACTTATAGATCTTGAGAGAAACTATCTTGTAAATAAAAAAATATATGAATATCTGTATGAAAAAAAAGTAAGTGCCGAAATTGCAAAAGCTTCAACGATCAGCAAAAACAGAATTATAGATACCGCTTTAATTCCTAGTGCTCCATTTAAACCTAAAAAGAAACTAATTATTGTTATAGGATTTGTTTTAGGTATAATTTTTGCAATTATAGTTGTTATTTTAATTGACTTTTTGAGTACAAAAATCAAATCTATCGAAGAGATTGAAAGACATATTAAACTCCCTATTCTTGGGCTTATCCCACACTTTAAGAAAAAAGGCAATGTTGTTATCAATTCTCCTAAATCAAGACTGACAGAAGCATTTAGGACGCTTAGGACAAATATTGAATTTATTCCAACTACAAATAAATCAAAAATAATTTCAGTAACTTCTACTGTCGGAGGAGAAGGTAAATCTACTGTTGCTTCAAATCTTGGAATAGTATATTCTATGGCGAATAAAAAAACTCTTGTTATAAATCTTGATATGAGAAAACCTTCA
>JALTBU010000230.1 GCA_027008345.1 Nautiliaceae bacterium
TAAGATTAAAAGGGGAATAATTTTTGCTTTATATAAAAAAAGGATTATTTTGAAAAGAATTATTTTTTTTTCTCTTTTAGGATTATATTTTAGCGGATGTTCAAGCCATTATGTAAATCCTACTTTATCTATGACTCCTCCAAAATATGTTGAAGAGATGCCAAGCAAAGAAGAGGATAACATAAACAATAATCCCGGTTCACTTTTTAAAAACTCAGATAATCTTTTTTCTGATACAAAAGCAAAAAAAGTAAATGACATTGTTACTATTGTAATTACAGAAAATATTTCACAACTCTCTCAAGCTAGTAAAAAACTAAGCGAAACAAATCAAAATAATGGAGGGCTTTTTGATGCTAGTGTAAGCGGGGGAGTGAATGTCGGAGGTAAAAAATATGGAATTAGCAAAACAGGAATTAGTCTTAATTTACCTTCAATGAATTCTGATAGAAGTTTTAATGGAAGTGGTACACAAAATACAAAACAGCAATTTAATACTACTATAAGTGCAAGAATCGTAAAAATTCTTAAAAATGGAAATTATTATATTTATGGTACAAAAGAGATGCTTTTAAATGGAGAAAAACAGATTGTGCAAATAAGCGGGGTTATAAGACCTGAGGATATAAGCGCTGATAACAGCATAGATTCAAAATATATAGCAGATGAAAAAATTGCTTATAAATCACAAGGAGATATTCACGATTATACCGAACAAAATTGGTTTTCTAAAATCTGGAATAAAATTGTGCCTTGGTGATTACTCAATAATATAAGCACTTAGAGCATCGGCTAATAAAAAGTCATAAGAATGGATTATATTTTGTTTTTTATATAATTTATTTTCATTTATTAAAATTTTTACTCTTTTTTTCTCTTCGTTATTTAAAATATTTTCATTAAATCCGATTTTACTTCTAAGTCCGAGTAAAATTTTTTCTTTTTTAATATCATTTTTATTTAAATATTCAAATTCATATTTTGTAGGATTTTTTATATATTCATTTACATCTTTTTGAGTGTAATACCTAAATTTTTCATTTTTAATAAATCCAACTGCCCCTGAGCCAATTCCTAAATATTCTTTATATTTCCAGTAACCTAAATTATGAAGGCAAGGTTTCCCGAAATTTGATATTTCATATTGATTAAATCTTTTTTTTATTTCATCAATAAACCAAATTTCAAGTTTTTCGTCATCTTTTCTTTTTTCATAGTCTCCTTGCCATTTTGTATTTTCTTCTATCATTAAAGAATATGCACTTAT
>JALTBU010000231.1 GCA_027008345.1 Nautiliaceae bacterium
AACTGAAGAGCCAAAAGAAGAAAAAGCACCGGCAATGCCTGATATGGGAGGAATGGGAGGAATGATGTAATTTCCTCCTCTTTTTCTTTTATTAATTAAAATCCTTTGACACTAATTAAAGAAATTTATTTTATTCAATAATTATTTTTTAATAAAGCCTAAAAAGGCAAAAGTTTTATTTTAACACAATCACCAAAGAATTCTCCATCTAAAATCTATGATTTAGATGGAGATGAATTTGGATGAGCGAAGCTCATTATTTTTTTGGTTTTTCTTGGGATTGAATATATTGCTTTATAACTTCAAGTGGTGCACCGCCAGTTGTAGCTATAAAATAAGCTCTCGTCCAAAAATAAGGTTTCCAATAAAATTTAGATAAATGTTCTTTGAACTCTTTTCTAATAAGTCTTGATGATACTGTTTTTAGATTATTTATGAATTTTGACAATTCCATTGACGGATGAGCTGATATAAGTAAATGAATATGGTCTTCTTCTCCATTAAATTCTAATAATTCCACATCCCATCTTTTGCAAATATCTTTTATTATTTCTTCAAGTCTATTTAGCATATCTTTTGTGATACATTTTTTTCTATATTTTGTAACTAACACTAAATGATATTTCAAATCATATTTAGCGTGATAATGGGCTCTTTTCATATTGACACCTTATAATTTTTGATGTAAAATTATATAAAAAAAGGAAGTTTTTGCAAAAAACTATATTAAGAGCCTATAAATATAGAATTTATCCAAACAAAAAACAAATTGAATTTTTAGAAAATCATTTTGGAGCTTGTAGATTTGTGTATAATTATTTTTGGGGTAAATATAAAGATACTAAACTTCCAAACAAAACAATTCTTCAAAAAGAGCTTAAAGAACTTAAAAAGAATGAGAATTATTATTGGTTAAATCAAATAAATTCTCAATCTCTTCAAGTATCAATCCATAATCTTGTCAAGGCATATAAAAGAGCTTTTAGTAAAGAAGTAGTAAAAGAGAGAAAAATTGCACTTGCAAAAGCAAATACTCCAAAACAAAAAGTAAAAGCATTAAAACTTGGATTTCCAAAATTCAAATCTAAAAAAGACAATTATCAATCATTCAATATTCCTCAAAATGTAAAAATAATAGAAAATAAAGTTTATATTCCAAAGCTAAAAGGTGGAATAAAAGTAAAATTCCACAGACCTTTACCTCAAAATAGTAAAATCAAACAAGCTACTATATTAAGAAAAAATGGCAAATACTTCATATCTATTC
>JALTBU010000232.1 GCA_027008345.1 Nautiliaceae bacterium
GAAAAAAACAAAAAATTGTCAAAAATCACTTTATAAGTGCCATTATATCGTTATTTTAAGGAGTTGTCAAATGAAAAGAGGTTGGAAAATATTTAAAGTATTTTTATCTCTTCTTGAAGTAATATACCGAATTTCTCAAATACTCGTTCTTTGGAAAGATTTATGAGGAATATCATATCCTCAAAACTTCCACCGCCTCTGTTTACAAAAAAATTGGCGTGAATATCGCTAATCATCACACCGCCTTTAATCAATCCTTTTAGTCCCACCGCTTCAATAAGTCTTCCGGCAAAATCTCCTTTTGGGTTTTTAAATACGCTTCCAAGGCTTGGAAGGGAAGGCTGGTTTTTTCTCATATTTTTTAGTTTTTCATCTAAAACTGGGTCATAATCTCTTTTTATTTCAAAAACAGCTTCAAAAACAGGTTCATTTATGTCTGAATATCTGTATGAGAAGTTAAATTCTTTTTTATCTCTTATTTTGTCTGTTTTTACAGCCAACAGATTATTTGAAATTTCTTCTTCTTTGACTCCGGCATTCATTTTGATACTTCCGCCGATGGTTCCGGGTAAGTGCGCTAAAAATTCAAATCCTCCGAGATTGTTTTCTTTTGCAAATCTATAAAGTCTGCGGTTTTTGGTTTTGCCGCCGACTTTTAAAATTCCATTTTTATATTCAATAAAATCATATTTTTCATCTAAAATTCCGAGATTTTTGGCATTTGGAGATATGAGGGTATTGGTGGCGTTTCCAATTAAAAATTCGCCGTTATAGTTGTTTTCATCGATAATTTTTACTTTAATTTTAGGTCCGATTTTGATAGAGGAGAATCTGCTGAAATCTATAATTTTATATTTTTCCATCTATTTTCGTTTATCTAAGAAATGTCGGTATGAGATGAAATACATATTTTGTAAAATCTATCATTTCATTAAGCATCCAGGGCATTGTTAGGATTAAAACTATGGCAATTGCTATTATTTTCGGTACAAAACTCAAAGTCATTTCGTTAATTTGTGTAGTTGCCTGAAATATCGATATTATGAGTCCCACTATCATACCGACAAGCAAAGCCGGAAGTGAAAGTAAAAGTGCCAGTTTCAGTGTCTGGACTGCCAAAGCTATGATTTCAGACTGCATTTTCCATTCCCAATACTTTTTTTACGGCTGTGTCTACTTTTTGCATCTCTTCATCTGTAAGTGTCGTAACAATTCCTTTTGAGAAGATTATTTTCCCTGTTGAAATTATACCAATAGCTGTGGCTACAATTTCACTCGGTTTGCTCATATTATCTCTCTTTTCTATCAAAATTCTGTAATCCCCTCCTAAAATCTGACCGCTAAGAGGTAAAACAACAACGGTATGATAATGTCCTTCATAACAGGCTTTGTTTAGATAATCGTTTTGATAGATTAAAAACGGTCTGACTTTTGCAGATTCGGTAAGTTTTGCGAAATAGATTTCGCCTCTTTTAAAAGGAGGAATTTTTTCTCCCTTAAATTCAGAAAAATCATTTTCAAAAAAAGATGCAAAACTTGCTCTTTGCGTGCGCGGTTTGCATTTGAGTGCCAATGAATTTCTTTTTAGCCACTCTTCATATGTCATTTGCGAACCTTAAATTTTTATACTCTTTTGGAATCATATATTCTCTTATATCTTTCATACACGGAAGCAGATTGTGTTTGTATCCTATTTCATAAAGTTTATTAATAGAATTTATCTGCTCTTCATCAAGTGTTATTGACTTATCATTTGCATATAAAGATAAATATTTATCAAGTGTCTTATCATCAACCCTTACAAGGTTTCTTTCAATCAGCATTTTAGCAAGTATCTGTTTGTGATGATGCGCTACATTTACTGCTTTTGTAAGAATTTCTTCAAGGTTTATTGCATCAAGCAGAGGGATTGAGCGTCTCATAGCCATACCGCCAAGCGGAAGGGGAATATCTCCCGCCAAATCCACCCAGATATCCCAAAGCTCTTTTTCAACTTCCAATCTTTCGTCAAATGTTAAAATACTCTCATGAATTAAAACACCTGCGTCAACTTCGCCGTTTAATACGGCATCTTCTATTTCAAGAAAATTTTTATAAACGATTCTGGCTTTTGGATAAGCTATTTTAAATATTAAAGCATTTGTGGTATATTTGCCGCTTAGGGCCACTTTAAAGTTTGGTTTTAGTTTTTTGCCTTTTAATTTTACGAGTTTTGGTCCGTATCCGTATCCAAAACTCACAGCTGTTCGTAAAATAGCATATTCGTCTTTTAAAAACGGATATGCCCCAAAACTGATAGCGCAAATATCATATATATTTTTTAATGCTTTTTGATTTAGTGTCTCGATATCTTCTGCTATATTTTTTAACTTATATTTAGTATTAATCCAGCCAAATTTAATTGCATAATACATAAAAATATCATCTGCATCGGGTGAGTGTGCTACTGAATATGTTTTCAATCGAGTCCTTTAAAAATTTCTTTACTTTCAAATTCTATTTTTCCACAAGGCGAATTTATTTCAATTTTTTGAATCTCTTTTTCATTAAAAATTACTTTTTTTTCATCTGGATATACCAAAAAGAAATTTTTTACACCGGCTTTTTGATAGATTGTTTTTTTTGTAATTTCATCTCTTAGTTTTGTAGAAGGGGATATTATTTCAAAAATTGCAAGGGGAGTGTCTTTTATAAATGTAGGTAATTTCCCGCATACAAGTACAACATCAGGTTTTAAAACGGTTTCATCAGAAATTATGTAATCAATTTCACCTAAAACGAAACATTTATTGCAATTAATTTCATCAAGTTTTTTGTTTAATTCATAGATAATTCTTCCCATAATAAATTGATGCTTACCAACCGGGCTTGGTGCCATTGCCTGAGGAATTCCGTCAATAAGCTCCCAATCGCCTTTCCAGTGTTTATAATCTTCATAAGTATATTTTTCTAAAATAAAAGCCGGCATTTATTACCTTTTTTGGTATAATTATATCAAATATATATAAAGGAAGTTTATGGATGATAAAAAACAAAAAGCACTTGAACTTGCCTTAAAACAGGTTGAAAAACAATTTGGAAAAGGCTCTTTGGTTAAGCTTTCAGAAAAAGAAATTGAACCTATTGAAGCAATTCCTACCGGAAGTTTCGGGCTTGATTTGGCGCTTGGAATAGGCGGAATTCCAAAAGGAAGAATTACCGAGGTTTACGGACCTGAGAGCAGTGGTAAAACAACTTTGGCACTCTCTATAATTGCACAGGCTCAAAAAGAGGGTGGAGTCGCGGCTTTTATTGATGCTGAGCATGCGTTTGACCCTATTTATGCAAGAAATATCGGAGTTGATATTGATAATCTTCTTGTATCTCAGCCGGATTATGGAGAACAGGCACTGGAAATTGTAGAAACACTTGCAAGAAGCGGAGCTGTTGATATTATAGTCGTCGATTCTGTTGCCGCTCTTACTCCAAAAGCTGAGATTGAAGGAAATATGGGCGATGCACAGGTAGGTGTGCAGGCAAGGCTTATGAGCCAGGCTCTTAGAAAGCTTACTGCCGCAATTCATAAAATGAATACGACAGTTGTGTTTATTAACCAAATAAGAATGAAAATCGGAATGATGGGATATGGAAGCCCAGAGACTACGACAGGTGGTAATGCCCTTAAATTTTATAGCTCAGTCAGACTTGATGTAAGAAGAATAGCAACTCTTAAACAAAGCGATAAAGAAGTCGGAAACAGGGTAAAAGTAAAAGTAGTCAAAAACAAAGTTGCACCTCCTTTTAGAATTGCTGAGTTTGACATTATGTTTGGAAAAGGAATAAGCAGGGAAGGTGAAATTTTAGATTACGGGGTAAAACTTGATATAATTGACAAATCGGGTGCATGGTTTAGCTATGGTGCTACAAGGCTTGGTCAGGGTAAAGAGAATGCAAAACAATACCTAAAAGACCATCCGGAAATTGCACACGAAATTGAGCAAAAAATCAAAGAGGCGCTCGGAGTTGAGCTTTCACATATGATAGATGCAATTGAAAACAATAAAAATGAAGAAGATGAATTAAATTTAAAAGGAGAATAAAATGGTTGTAATTGACAATATTTATGCTGATGAAGTACTTGATTCAAGGGGGAATCCAACAGTAAGGGCAACAGTTTATCTTAGTGATGGAAGCAGTGGGGTTGCTATTGTTCCAAGTGGTGCGAGCACAGGAATTAATGAAGCACTTGAACTTAGAGATGGTGATAAAAGATTTGGTGGAAAAGGTGTACTTAAAGCTTGTGAAAATGTAAATGCTGTAATAGCTAATGAACTAATAGGTATGTCTCCATTTGATCAAGCTG
>JALTBU010000233.1 GCA_027008345.1 Nautiliaceae bacterium
AACCTGTAATAGTCCCAGCTACAACATCGCTTATCATTGATTTATGTCTAAACTCTTCCCTTGCAGCAACATTGCTCATATGTACCTCAACCACAGGTTTTTTAATAGCAGTTATAGCATCTCTTATCGATATTGAGGTATGTGTTAAAGCTGCAGGATTTATTACAATCCCGTCAGTTCCGTCTGTCAGTGATTCCTGTATTGCATCTACAATATCACCTTCATGATTTGATTGAAAAAACTCAATATCAAATCCGTTTTGCTTTGCTACTACTTCCATATTTTTATTAATGTCTTCTAATTTTGCAGGTCCGTAAATATTTACTTCTCTAATTCCTAAAAGATTAAGATTTGGCCCATGAATTACTTTTATTTTCAATTTTTCTCCTTTTTTATTGTTATTTTACTAAAATTTTGGCATAAATATTGCTATAAAAAATAAAAAGGAAACGATTTGATAAAACTAAAAGCCGATTATGTTATTACTATGAATGAAAAAAATGATATTTTATTAAATGCAGAAGTACTTTTTTCGGATAAAATTATTGATATAGGATACAACCTTCCAGGTGACTCTTTATATCTTGGTAAAAATTCTGTAATAATGCCTGCATTAATAAACACTCATACGCATCTTGAATTTAGCAAAAACAAAACCTCACTTAACTACGGTGATTTCATTACATGGCTTAATTCGGTAATAGATACAAGAGAAGAACTTTTTATCGAGTGTAAAGGTGAATGCTATAAAAATGCCATTGAAGAGATGAAAAAAAGCGGCGTATGTGCTTTTGGCGAAATAAGCTCAAGCGGTGAAGATTTAAAATATTTAAAACACTCCCCTTTAAAAGTTGTGTATTTTAATGAAATTATCGGCACAAATCCTGCAATTGCCGATGCAATGTATCAGGATTTTTTAGTAAGATTCAATGAATCAAAAAAATTACAAAGCGAAACTTTTAAACCTGCCATCTCTATTCATTCACCATATTCTGTTCATCCTTTTTTGATGGATAAAGTTATTGAAGTTGCAAAAAATGAAAATATTCCCATTCAAGCTCACTTTATGGAAAGTTTAGCCGAGAGAAAATGGCTTGACAAAGGTGAGGGAGAATTCAAAGTATTCTTTGAAAAACATTTTAAAAATGCAAAACCTCTAATAAAGCCTATGGAATTTTTAGAAAAATTTAAAAATACAAATACAACATTCATACACTGTGTGTATGCAAATGATAAAGAACTTCAAAAAATAAGTGAAATAAATGCTTCAATAGCACACTGTCCTGTATCAAACAGACTTTTAAATGTTGGTAAACTGGACCTTGAAAGAGTAAAAAACCATTCAATTCCATATTCTGTGGCAACTGATGGAATGAGCAGCAATTATTCGTTAAATCTGTTCAAAGAAATAAGAGCGGCTCTACTTATGCATACAGACCTTCATCCAAAATATCTTGCAAAAGATTTACTAAAAGCAGTTACAATAAATGCATCAAAACAGCTTAAATTAAACAATGGAAGTCTTGAAAAAGGAAAAGATGCAGATTTAATTATTTTTAAACTTCCGGGAAAAGTAAAAGAAAAAGAAAATATCCCTATGCAAATAATTCTACACACAAATGAAGTAGAAAAGCTTTATATCAACGGAAAAAAAGTTTAATTATTTTTTATCGGTTATATCTATAATTTCCGCTCTTCTATTTAAAGCTCTGTTTGTAGATGTAGTATTTGGCACAAGAGGATATTTTTCTCCATAACCTTTCGTGATAATTCTTTTTGGATTAATATGATAAACTTTTACAAGCACATTTTTTATAGCTTCTGCTCTTTTTTTAGAAAGTTTTAAATTATATGCTTCACTACCGATATTATCAGTATATCCGTCAATTTCTATTTTAAGAGAAGGATTTGCTTTTAATACTTCTGCGACTTTTTTAATTTCTGGATAATAAATTTTTTTCACTTTGGCTTTATTAAAATCAAAGTTTATTCTTAGAGTAGTAATCACAGGACATCCGTAATGATTGACCGCTGTATTTTTAGGAGTGTTTGGACATTTGTCAATATTATCCGGAACTCCATCACCATCACTGTCTTTAATTTTTTCTTTTATATAAATTTTTTTTATGATAACTTTTGGTTTTTGAGTTTCATTTGTATCCTGCCAACCTAAAACTTTCTGATCTCCTGCTAATTGAACAACATTTGTAGCCATCGGTTTATCTGCACATCCAGTAACAAAGAATATTCCTATTGGAATTAAAAACAGCTTTTTCATTTATTTCTCCTAAATTAATATTTCTCTCTGACCTTTTGCATTAGGCGGTGAGAGAATTCCTTTTCTTTCCATCTGTTCGATAATATTTGCAGCTCTATTATATCCAATTTGAAGCCTTCTTTGAAGATAGCTGATACTTGTTCTTTTTTCTGTGAGTATTATCTGTTTCGCTTCTTCAAAAAGTTCATCAACATCATCAAGGTCTTCTTCAACAGCACTACCACTTTCTATTGTATTGATAATTGAATTATCATATTCGGCTTCTCTTTGAGATTTTAAAAATTCAACTATTTTTTCAATCTCCTCTTCACTTGCAAATGGTGCATGTAACCTAATAAGCCCAGTAATTCCCGGAGGAGTAAAAAGCATATCTCCACGCCCAAGTAAACTTTCAGCCCCAAACTGGTCAAGTATTACTTTTGAATCGATTTTTTGCCCTACCTTAAAAGAAATCCTGCTTGGCAGGTTTGCCTTGATAAGTCCTGTTACAACATCAACACTTGGTCTTTGAGTTGCTACAATAAGATGTATTCCGCTTGCTCTTGCCATTTGGGCAAGTCTTGCTATTGAATATTCTACATCTTTACCGCTTGTCATCATTAAATCGGCAAGTTCGTCTATTATAATAACAATATAAGGAAGTTTTTCATCAGATTTTTTATTATAATTTTCTATATTTTTAACCTTCATTTTAGCCATAAGTTTATAGCGTCTTTCCATCTCTTTTACCATTGCATTAAGAGCAACAATTGCTTTTTTTGGCTCAGTAATTACAGGGGTGAGAAGATGCGGAATGTCATTATAGATAGAAAATTCAAGCATTTTTGGATCAATCATCACAAATTTCAGTTCATCAGGCGAATTTCTATAAAGCAGAGACAAAATCATTGCATTTATACCCACACTTTTACCGCTTCCTGTGGTTCCTGCTATCAGTAAATGAGGTAATTTTGCCAAATCCGTCACAAACGGAGCCCCCACTATATCTTTACCAAGAGCCAAAGTCAGAGGTGATTTTGCTTTTTTAAATATATCACTTTCAAGAATTTCTCTAAGATATATTGTCTCTTGTTTTTCATTTGGTATTTCAATACCAACAACATCTTTTCCTGGAATTGGAGCTTGTATTCTTATAGATTTGGCTTTTAGAGCCATAGCAAGGTCATCTTGAAGTGATAAAATTTTACTGACTTTAATATGTGGAAGAGGTTTGAATTCAAAAGTTGTTACAACAGGCCCTACATAATACCTTACAACATCTCCTTCTATTTTAAATTGTTTTAATTTCTCGATTAAAATTTTAATTTTTTTATCAATTTCTGCTTCATTTATTTCAGCTCTTTTTTTAGGAGGTTTTGTAAGGAAATCAAGTGATGGAAATTTCCAATTTTTAGGTTTGCTTCTTTCACCTATTTCTATCTGACTTAAAAGTTTTTTAGTATCTTCAAGTTCTGTTGCATGTGTTACATTTGAAGTTTTTTCTAATTTGGTATTTTTTTTATTCTTTTGTTCTATTTTTTCACTAACAACATCGCTTTTGGGAAGTTTATTTTGTTCTTTTTGTTCGGAGGAATCAATTTCTTCAATTTCATTAAAATTTTCTTCTTTAAAATCATCTTCATCAAGCACTATATTGTCCACATTGTAATTATTAATATTCTCATTTTCATTTAAATCTTCATCCATCTTTTGATTTTCTATATCATCGTTATTTTTTTCATTTTCTTCTATATCATTAGTTGTTTCTTTTTTTAAATCTTTTTTTAAAATAGAATTTTTTTCTAAATTTATTTTTTTAAAATAATCAAAAACCTCTTCTTCAAATATCATAAACAATCCCCACCCGGCTATCACCATCACAAGCAGTATAACTCCCAGAACTCCAATAAAACTACTTAGCGTATCAACAAAAAGATTTCCTATAACCCCTTTTTTTAAAATAAGGCTCTGAATAAATAGAAGATCAAAAAAAAGTATTAAAATTCCTAGTACGCGCAATGAATTTTTAAAATCAAACTTATTTTTGAATGCAAGATATAAAATCCATAAAAGATATAAAAACACAATATAAGCAAAATATCCAAAAAGTGTAATATTTAATTTGCCAATAAACTGTCCTATTTTACCTACATAATGAAAATCTGGTACAAAAGTTGCAATCCCTATAAAAATTATAATTGCAAATAAGAAAAGAAAAAAAGCTTTTTTTAAAATTCCATATCCTTTTTTATGGAATTTTATCTTAAATAGTTAAGAAGCGTCAAATTACTGACCTTTGCAATACTTGCTAATAATGCCTGATAAGAAGTTTGAATAGAATTTAATTTCATTGTTGCTTTACCTATATCAGTGTCAATATTTTGAGATTGAAGATTGATTACATGGTTTTTTAACATATCAACTCTTTGAATACTTAAATCAAACTCCTGTGAAACAGCACCAATTTGAGCATGGCTTCTTCTAACCCTGTCCATTACATGCCCTATTGCTTCAATTGCACCTTGAATACCAAAATTTCTTCCATCCACATCTGCATTTGCATAATTTTGTCCATTTTCTACCGCTTTTATGGCTTTTTGTAAAGTATCAAAAAAGTCTGTCTCAGGTTTATCATATTCAACGGCATCATTGGCCTGAAAATAAAAACTGTTATTTTTATTATACATTCCGATTCGTATATTTGTCATTTGATTTTGCAAATCTTTAATAAAAAATTTTCCTTTTTCATCCACTCCGGCTATTACACTTTTTTCCGCTTCTTTCACTGCATCATTATAAGAAACACTATCAGGTAAATTGTCACTCACCAGCATAGAAACCACATCTCCAAGCTGTTTATATGTAACACCTTTTGTCAGAGTTTCTTTATGACAGATTTTGCAGGTCTCTTTGTCTAAATAATCCTGAGTCGATATTACATTATGAGCTGGTGTTTTTTCACCGTTTTCATTTAAAATATCATAAACATTTCCGTCAACTTCAAATGTTGAAAGATGGCCATTACTATCAGGCCTATCTCTTAGGGTAATAACAGCTCTTTTAAAATTACCGTTTATATCATAATATCTCAGTTCTATTGTCTGAGGGTAGTTTACAGGCGCTAAATCAACCGTATCTGCCACTACTGCGTTTTCATCAGCATAATGCTGGGCTAAAGGATTTTCCTGAATTATAAGTTCACCGTTTTTATATATATATTGTTTATCGGCCAAAACCTGTGATACATTTGAAGTTATAAGATTGCCGCTGTTATGAAAATATAATTCATTAAAATTTGCAATATCCTCACTTCTGAATGCTTCAAGATTTGAATTGTTAGATTCTTTTGCACTTATTGATAATGAAAATTTTGATTTTTCACTGCTATTAACCGAATTGTCTGTCATAATTATTTCACCGTTTTCAAGTCTTGCATCTACTCCGAAATTATTTTTTATGCTGTTAAGCAAATCCTGCATCGTAGTAGTAGAGTCGATACTTAAATCCACATTGACATTGTTGCCGTTTATATCTGTTCCACTTAAATTCAAATGGTCTATTACTGCAATATTATCGTCATTTGGGTCAAATGCCTTGGTACCTATAACATTTTGTATTTTATCATCTGGATACGCATCTCTTGAATTATCTATAAGTTTAAAATTTGAAAAAAATTTAAAAGTTTTGTTGTCTTTAAATCCACCGTTAGCACTTATTTTGGTAATATTCCTTAATGAATCAAAACTGCTTTTTTGAAAAACAGCAATATCATAAGGCTTTCCATCTGAATCTCCTCTGATTAAATCCTTTATTGAAGAAGGAGGTATTTGGTCTTTAAAACTTTTTCCACCGGCCACCATATAAAAATCAGTAATCATTTTACCTGTTTTTAAATCTTTTATCTGTATTTCACCTGCATCATTCAGATAAACATCAACATTTTTATACGTATCAGTATTACCATATACTTCCCCTATTTTATTAAGAAGAGTTTTGATACTTGCATCGTTACTTAGTTCAAAAGATGTATTTATTGCACTTCCATCACTCCTTTTACCATGAATAAAAAAATAATCCGTACCAGATGTATAAGTGCCGTCACTGTTTTTAAAATCCCTGACTCCTGTAAGTGCCCTTATAGGTGTGGTGTCAATTTTGTCTTTGTCTATCGTAACAAATTCTTTTTGGATATTTTCAGTATTTGCTATTGAATCTTTGGGATTATCTTTATCTATATAATATTTGCCGTTTTGTCTTACTACAAAATTAGGAAATTCTTTTATTTTATTATATTGAATTACATTAAGCCCTATATGTTTTTTATAATCATCATCTCTTCCTAAAAAAAGACTTTTCCCGTCAATATTATATTCCCTCTCCACCCCGTTTCCTAAAAAGGCTTTTACTTTTTTATCATTTCCCTCATATTTTAAATCACTGCTTATAGGCGCCCTGTCAAATGCACTTCCGCTGAATATATATTTACCATCAAGTGAAGTATTTGCCAAATCCTTTAAATGATTCAGCTCTCCTTGAAGTTCTTTTGCGATTGCCATTCTGCTTGTGGAATTATTTGTATCATTTGAAGCCTGAATCAGTTTTACTTTAAAAGAATCAAGTGTATTTGAAATTTCATTCAAAACAGTATCTGTTTCATTTGCAAATGTTTTGGCAAACTGTGCACTTTTTTTAATCTGTGTAAATGAATTAATTTCTTCTTGAAACTTTAAATCTTTTGTAAAAATTATAGGATCATCATACATATATTCTATTTTTTTGCCTGAGGATAATTGAGTTTGTACTTTTGTAAGGGCATTTAAATCATTTTGCTGGGAATTTACAAAATTATTAAAAATAGTAAATTGAGTTACTCTCATTAAATCCCTTTATTTTTATATTAACAAGCAAATATTATTCCTCATTTTATAATTTTTTTAAGTTTTTGATTAAGTTTTTCTATCTGTTCGATCAGTTTATTAATTTCTTCAATAGATTTTATATCCACATTATAAAGTTCAGTAAATGTATTTTTAAATTCTTGTAAAAGTTCATACATTTTATCTGTAATTTCTACAAGTGTTTTGCTTTCATTGATAATCACACCTGAATTCTGTTTAAGGGAGTTTATAGTCACTTCAACTTCTTTTGTCGCGTCCTGTGTTCTTTCAGCTAGTTTTCTGACTTCATCGGCAACCACGGCAAATCCTCTACCATGTTCGCCTGCTCTTGCAGCTTCGATTGCCGCATTTAATGCTAAAAGATTTGTTTGTTCTGAAATATCTTTAATTAATTGAATTACATTGTTTATCTCTTCAATTGAAACTTTAAGTCCGTCAAAATTTTGTGTTGTGTTTTTTGTAAAATTAACAATCTTATCAATTTCACTGTTTAAATATTCAAATGTTTCTTTTAAATCACTTATTAATGTTTTTATAACTTCCCTCATTTTCTTTAATTTTTCAGCTTCTTCAAGAGATTCTGAGCTTAAATTAACAGCTTTATTTAAAATTTCTGTATTATTTTCTTCTTTTTTATTTTTCAATTCTTCATTTTCTTTTTTAAGTGCTATATTTTCTTTTTTTAAAGACTCATTTTCATATTCGCACATTTTGACTTTTTCATTTAATGTTTCGATTTCTTTTTTTAAAAATTCTATTTCCCTGTTTTTTGCTTCAATTTCTTTTTTATATTTATCACAGAACATAACAAACCTTTTTTTATTTTTAAATCGGCAAAAAAAACTATTTTTTTACTTCTAATGCTTTTGATTTAATTTTAATATCAGTGTTTAAAACTTCAAATTCATCACCTTTATTGATTTTATCAAGTGTAATTTTTTTACCATTCTTTACAATCTGTGCAAATCCCTCTTTTTCCCTTTTTTTAGGATTTAAAGCTTCAAAAGCATTTTTAAGCGCTTTAATTTCTGAATCTTTTTTGTTTATTATATTTATATAATTTCTTTCAAAAAGCTCTGCAAAAGAGATATTTTTTTCTTTTATATAAAATATATTCTCCATTAAATTATCAAATTCTTTTTTTATAAATTCAATCTCTTTTTCTTCTTTTTTTAGCCTGTTTTGAGGAGAAAGGGCTAAAAATTCATTTTTTAATACATCAATAATATTTTGTTTTGTATTTATAAATGATTTCATTTCATTAAAAAATTTATTTCGAAATATCTTAATTTCTTCTTCTTTCATTAAAAGTTTTTTATTAATGGAATTTGCTTTAAATATTTCAAAAAGATGTAGAAGATTTTTTTCTTTTTTTGAGAGAATATTTTGCATTTTATAATTAATTGCATTTATCATTTCATCTATATACATAAGTATTTCATTCCCATCAGGCAATGCAATTTCTATTGCATTACTCGGTGTTGCCGCCCTTTTATCTGCAACAAAATCACTTATAAGATAATCAATCTCATGTCCTACGGCAGAAATTACAGGAGTTTTAGCTTCAAATATTGCATCAGCCACCACCCTTTCATTAAAAGGCCATAAATCTTCTTTACTTCCACCACCTCTTCCTACAATTATCAAATCAAATCCATTTCCATCTTCAAATACATAGTTATCAGCCATTTTTATTTTTCGTGCAATATCCTCAGCAGCATTTTCTCCCTGAACTAAGGTATTAAAAAGATAAAATTTAGTAAGTCTCCATCTTTTATTTGCCACTCTTAACATATCGGCAAGAGCTGCCGCGGTCGATGAAGTCACAATTGCAATTTTTTTAGGAAATTTTGGAAGAGGTTTTTTTCTCTCTTCATCAAAATATCCAAGTTTGCTAAGTTCCTCTTTTAATTGTTCATATGCAAGCTGAAGAGCCCCTATTCCACTTGGCTCTATACTTTGAGCTATAAGTTTATACTCACCCCTTGGTACATATAAACTTATAGCACCGTAAACCAATATTTTTTCTCCGGGTTTAATTTTAAATTTAAGCTTTGAGAGATTGCTTTTCCACATAGCACAATTTATCGAAGAATTTTCATCTTTTATAGTAAAATAAAGATGTCCCGATGAGTGATATACAGCTTTACTTACTTCTCCTTCAACTAAAACAATTTCAAAATGGGATTCAATAATAGATTTTATCTGGTTGTTTAGCTGTGTTACGCTGATTGGTTTCAATAATTTCCTTTTAACTCAAAATAGAGGAGATGAAATTTTTTCCTATTCCAGATTTCCTACTCATTATTTTCTTTTCTTTTATCTTTTCTCATATTCACATCACTCAATAACAACCCTCTTAATTCTTGGCGACATTTTTACTAAAATATCATAAGTTATCGTATCAAAATTTTTGACAAACTCCTTAATATCATCAAAAATCACTACATGTTTTTTAAATTCTCCTAATACTGACATATAATCCATTGATATTTTACCGACTGCTTCGGTCTCTTTTAATTTACAACCGTTTTTGAAATAAGGAATGCCGTCAGAATATCCGACATCAATTGTGCTTAGTTTAACTTTATCTTTTGAAAAAAACATTTTGTTATAACCTACTCCGTCATTTTCAATTTCTCTTACACTGACAACATCTCCTACAAGACTCATCACAGGTTCATATCCTTCTATCCCTCCATACATAGCAATTCCAGGACGAACATAATCAAAAGTATCTGGAAGTTTATTTAATGCAGTGGAATTTGCTATATGAAAATATGGTTTTTTAAGATTATTTTTTTTACAAAAATTTTCAACTGTTTTTTTTATTTTTTTAAAATTTTCATATTGTATGAAAGTATCACAGTTTTCTTCTTCACTGCAACAAAAATGTGTAAATACACCCCTTAATTCAAAATTTTTTTTAAGTATTATTCCAAGTGCTTCATCAATTTCATCTATTAAAATACCATTTCTATGCATTCCTGTATCAATTTTAAGATGTATATATGGATGACGGTTTTTTTTCAGCTGATTAATAGAATTTATTGCATAAGAAATATTTATACCATTTCTGCCTGTATTAGGATTAAAAATTAAAATTTCTTCAAAAAATCCTTTTACCATTTCTGCTTCATTATTATTTCTTACACATACTTTTTTAATACCAAATTCTTTAAGAAGTTTTGATATTGTAATAATTCCATGTCCGTAAGCATTGTCTTTTATTACAGCTAAAATATTTGGATTTATTGAAGAAATTTTTTGAAGATTTTTAAAAAGGTTTGTCTTATTTAAATATAAAGTAGCCACAAGGGATTACCCTTTAAGTGGCTTAATAGCGTCGAAAGGATTTTCAACAACTCTTTTTCTGTCAACTACATAAGGAATAAGTGCAACCTGTCTTGCTCTTTTAATTGCTTTTTGTACCATATCTTGGTGTTTTTTACATGTTCCAGTAAGACGTCTAGGCATAATTTTATATCTTTCAGATAAAGAGTATTTAATTAAATCTAAATCTTTGTATCCAATATATTCAACTTTCATTTCACAGTATTTACATCTTTTTTTTCCGTATTTTTTCTTTGGATCTGCTGCCATTATCTATCCTTTAAAATGGTATATCGTCTTCATCAATATCAATTGATGGAATTTCATTTGGTTTTTGTGATTGTTGCTGCATCTGTGGCTTAGGTGCGCTTGGCGCCTGATAACCGCTAAATTCACCACCGCTGTTTTGGGTTTTGTTGTCCATAAATTGAACTTTTTCGGCAACTATTGAATGTTTACTTCTTTTTTGACCTGTGGCATCTACCCATTGGTCAAGTACAAGTCTTCCCTCAATTAGTACTTTTTTACCTTTACTAAGATACTGGTTGGCTACCTCGGCACTTCTTCCAAACACAGTTATATCTATAAACATAACTTCTTGTTTGTTTTCACCACTCATTGTGTCTTTATATGTCCTGTTTGTAGCAAGACCAAATTTTGCTATAGCAGTGCCTGATGGAGTGTATTTAAGTTCTACATCTCTTGTAAGATTGCCTACCAGTATAACTTTATTGTACATTTTTTGCCATTTCTTCCCAGCGCTTAATATCTTTTTTAGTTTCGTATTTAACTGTCATAAATCTTAATAAATCTTCGTTATATCTCATTTGTCTTTCAAGCTCAAGTACTGCATCAGCAGGTGCTTTATAATAAATTATATAATAATGTCCTCTTTCAAATTTTTCAATAGGATAAGCAAGTTCTCTTACACCAATGTTATCAAGTGCTACTACTTCTCCGCCTTTTTGAGCGATAACATTTTTGATATTTTCAACTATTGCATTTTTTTCTTCATCCGTAAGTGTTGGTTTTAGGATAAACATTGTTTCATAATGTCTAAGACTCATTAAATCTCCTTTTGGCTTTTTAGCCCCTTTTGCTTGGAGCAAGGAGGCATATTTTAGATTTTGAGGCAAAATTATACAATAATTTTATAAAAAACACAAATTAAATAACTAAAATAATAACTTAATATAAAAAGTGCTGTATGTACGAAAATTTTAATGTATAATTATATTGTTACTTCAAATAAAAAGGAGAAAAAATGTCAAAAAAAAGAGTTGCAATAAACGGTCTTGGTAGAATTGGTAAAATGGTTCTTTGGCATTATATTATCAATAAACCTGATAATATTGAAATTGTTGCGGCAAACGGAGGAAGCGGCACAGCAGCAGATTTAGCATATATGCTAAAATTTGATAGCGTTCATGGAAGATTTCCAGCAGAAATTAGCTATACTGATGATACATTAAAAGTTGGAGATACTGTAATAAAACTAGTTACTGGAAGAGATCCAGAAAAACTTCCTTGGAAAGAACTTGATATTGATATTGTGCTTGAATGTACAGGACACTTCACAGATAGAGCAGGAGCGGCTAAACACTTAACAGCTGGTGCTAAAAAAGTTTTAATTTCAGCTCCAAGTAAAGATGCTGAACTTACAGTAGTTCTTGGTGTAAATCAAGACTGGTTTGATCCGGCTAAACATGATGTAATTTCAAACGCTTCTTGTACCACAAATTCACTTGCACCTGCTATTAAAGTATTAAATGATAATTTTGGAATAGAAAGTGCACTTGTCACAACTGTTCATGCTTATACATCTTCTCAAGCTATAGTGGATAGAAAAAATCCTGGAAAACATAGAAGAGGAAGAGCGGCAGCAGAAAATATTATCCCTACAACTACAGGAGCAGCAATTGCAACTACAAAAGTTATTCCAGAACTTGAAGGGAAAATGAATGCAAGAGCCCTAAGAGTTCCAGTTGCAGATGGAGCAATTACTGATATTTCAGCAACTCTTAAAAAGAATGTTACAGAAGAAGAAGTAAATAAAGCATTTGAAGAAGCTATGAATACATATTTAAAAGGGATTTTGGAAATATCTTATGAAGAAATAGTATCAAGAGACATTATTAACAATCCTCACTCAAGTATTATTGATGGATTATCTACACTTGTAGTTGATGGAAATAAAGTTAAAGTGTATGCTTGGTATGATAATGAATTTGGTTATTCTGGAAGACTTCTTGAACTTGCAGACTTTGTTGCTTCAAAAATATAAAGGGATTTCTCCCTTTTTATTGTAAAGTTGTAAATATTCAATAATTTTTAATTTTTCAAAATTTGCTCTATATTCTCAATAAAATAATTTTCATTTATACTATCAACTTTTAGCAAGCTTACTTATATAAGCGTTTGAAACTCCTAAAAATCTTGCAATTTCGCTATATTTATAACCATTTGCTTTTGCGGCTTTAATAGCTTCTTTTTTATCTTCATATTCATCGAAAAATTCCGAAAGTTTTTTTCTGATAACTTTATATTCACCGTCTACCAAAACAATTTTAGGTTCTTTATAAATTTCATCGAGTTCGTGTTTTTCAAGAGGTTTTTTAAGCCACTCAATATATTCTTCAAGAGGTTTTTGTAAAATCTTGCTATCTCTAATTATTTCAAAAAATTTTGTTTTTTTTAGTCTTAGTGCAAGCGATTGATAATCCCATTTTGTAATATCATCAACAAGTCCAAGAGCTAAAGCATTTCTTTCTATATATTTTACAATATTCCAAAAATGATTTTCATCAAAAAGCATATAACTCTCAAATCTTCCTTTCCACAGATGCCCGACTCTTCCGCTTTTAAAGTTATACCATGCAGCATAAGCTGAATTTAAAAACCTCATCGCTTCACTTAAATTTGGCTGTGTGGTTTCAATCAATATATGATAATGAGTAGGAAGTATTGTAAAAGCATGAATTTTTACTTTATAATCGTACGTGGTTTTTAGCATAAGCTCTAAAAATTTGTGATAATCTTCTTTAAGTTCAAATACAACGCTTTCATTTACACCTCTGTTTACTATATGATAAAAACCAGGCTCATTTATTCTCGGTTTCCTTGCCATGTTTATCCTTTGACACTTGTATATTTTTGTATCTGAAATATTACATAAATTTGACATAAATTGCAAGAATTAATTATTTTTTTTAAATTTCTAATTACAAAATTTTTATTTAAATTTTTTCAACTCTTACAATTCTTGAACCATTCATAATTATCCTTACTTTATCACCCTTTTGTATATCCACACCTTTTACAACTACCACAATATTTCTTCCATCATCAAGTTTTATAAAAAGTTCTTCTCCGTTTGCTTTATCCATTTCATATCCAGCAAATGCTCCTGTTAATCCTCCGATTAATGTAGAAAGAACATTACCTTTTCCTCTCCCAAACATACTTCCAAGTACAGTTCCGCTCATTGCACCTATCATAACCCCACTTCCATTATCTTTGATAATCACTTTTTTTACATCTTCAACAATACCTGTTTTATAAGTCAATACTTCGTTTGTATCGGCTATATTTACTTCATTAGAATTGTACATTTGAGTGCATCCGCTAAAAAATATTCCTATTATTGCTAAAAACAGCAGATATTTTTTCATTGTATCTCCTTAACTATTTCATTTATTATTATATTAAAGGCTTCATTTACACAATTATACTCATTTTTACACGGTTTTAGAATGGATATTTTTTTATATTTTGAATTAACATAAATTCTTGCTGATAAAATCACATTATTGCCTTTAAAATAAAAATCATCTATTTTTACAGAAACTTTATATTTACTTTTTCCCGCCCAAGGATAATAAAAAACATTAGGATCACACAAAACATTTGAGAGCTTTGTAATAATTATTTCGGTAGGTTCTTTTGATAAATATTTATGAGTCGGAACAAGCATATTATTTTTAAGTCTCATTATTTCCAAATCATTCATATAATAAGGAAGTTTTACTTCTTCAATTCCAATATTTGCCAATGTTTTTTTTATACATTTTCCATTTGTAGGCACAAAAAGATACTCTTTATTAGAGCATCCAGCAAAAAAAAGCATTAAAATAAATACTAAAATTTTTATTTTTTTCATTTATACACCTTAATCACCTAAAATTATTGAATTTGGTTTTTTGTCTATTTTTATAATTACTCTGTTTAAATTATTCATTGTTTTATCCACGTCATACAGAGTTTTTGAAATCTTTTTATAAAATACTGAATTTTCCGAATAAGTATTTAATGTTTTGTTTAAATCTTTCATTAAAATATTAAAATTATCCAAAATTTCAGAAATTTTATGATTATTTGAATTTATTAAATTACTTACTGAGTCACTTGTTTTTGTAAGAGAAATTAATGCCTTGCTAAGAAGAGGTCTTGTTTCGTTTAAAAGAGAATTTATATTATTTACCGTTTTATCAATTTTAAGCGAATTTAGTTTATCCAAAAACATACTTAATTTATCTGCAATTGAAATTTCTTTTTTATATATACAGTGTATTTTAATTTTATCATCAATAATTTGAGGTTTATAAGGTTTATTTGTAAAAGTAATTATTACTGATGAAATTTGCAAAAGAGGTATATTTTGTTTTATATAAACACTTATACCTTTCTTAAAGAGCTTATTTACAACATCTTCATTCCTATTTTTCATAAAAGCTCCTATATTAATATTCAAAATCGCATAAGAAATAATTTTGTTTTTGTCTATATCAAAAATCGAATTTACCTCTTTAACATATCCTACATCAAAACCTCTAAATTTTACAGCTTCTCCCGCATTTATAAGTGAATTTTGTTTCTCAAATTCAACAATGAATTCTTTATATTTATGAAATTTTCCTAAAACATTTGCAAAAGCATCAGATTTAGAAGGATAAAGTTTAAAAATTTTCT
>JALTBU010000234.1 GCA_027008345.1 Nautiliaceae bacterium
AGTTCTTTTTTTGAATATCCAGATATTCTGGATACAGCATCGTTTACATAGATTATTTTTCCGTTTTCATCAGTTATCAAGACCCACTGGAAGGACTGTTCTAATGCCTGTTTTAATATCATTAAAGTTAGATTTTTATTAATATCATTAATTGCTTTTTGGATATTTTTTTGTATTTCTTTTAAAGTATCTGTGCACAGTTCGTCAAAATCATCATTATATTTTGCTTCAAAAACTAAAAATTCATCTGTAATTTTAAGACTTAAAAATTTTTTTTCTTTAATTTCTGTATTGCTCAAAAATACATTTTTGAAATAAGAAGTCTTTTTTATATGTGTAATAATCTCGTCAAGAAGTATTTGTTTATTAAAAATTTGTTTAAGAAGGATTGAATTTACATTTTTAACAATTTCAAGCATTTTTTTATGTTTAAAAAATTTTGTTTTATCAAGAATAATTACAAATCCGGCAAATTCTCCTTCATATAGGATAGTGTATCCATAAAATTCAACATATTTTCTGTTATTTTTAAGTGAAGGTAATTCAAGAGAATAATATTTACTAAATTGTTTTCCATTTAATCTGTCTTTTATTGTTTTTTTTATATTTGGTCTTAAAAATTCGGGAAATAGGTCAATAGGGGATAAATCATATATTTCTTTATCTCCTTCAAGAAGATTTTTTGCATAATTGTCACAAAAAACTATTTTATCTTTATATATCAATATTCCCATATGATTTGAATCAGTAATAGCATCAAAAATCTGAGATAATTCTTCTTCTTTTGAGATATTTATACCAAGGCCCACAAGGGTGTATATATTTTTTTCTTTATCAATAATTTTTAAAATATCTTTAAAAATATGAATTTTGCCATTTTTATCTTTAAACTTATATTTTATTTCGATTTTATCTTCTTGTTTTTCTTTTAAAATTTTGGCAAATTTTTTTAAATCTGAAGTTTTAAAATTTTTAATGATTAATTCTTTTGTAAATTCTTCTTTGGAATATTGAGTGTTTTTGCCATGATTTAAGAGTTTGAAATCAATAATTTCAAGTGCGTCATTGATGAGTTTTATTTTAATAATATATAAAGTTGTAGGAAAATTTTTAAAAATTTTTTCATCCATTGGCTTTTTTTCCCTTTTTCAGATATGATATTGTATCAGATGATTTATTTAAACAATATTAAACAACATATTTTTAATTTCGTCAAAAGAGTATATTTCTTTAGGAGTCTGAGTCAAAAAGTTTTCCATTTGCCCTTTTTTTGTTACAGCTTCGTCAAGTTCAGGATCTGCTCCTTTTTGATACGCGCCTATTCTTAAAAGTACTTCATTTTCTTTAAGAAGGGAATGGAGTTTTTTGAATTTTTGAGCTTTTTTAATATGTATTTCATCTACTACATTTCCCATTACTCTGCTTGCTGAATTTAGAATATTGATAGGAGGATAGATCCCCATGTCTGTGAGATTTCTATCTAAAATTATATGTCCGTCAAGTATACTTCTTGCCTGATCCGCGATAGGGTCTAATGATGTGTCGTCTCCTTCTACGAGAACTGTAAAAAATGCTGTAATACTTCCTTTGCCTTCTTCTTTGCCGGCTCTTTCCATAAGTTGTGGCAGTATCATAATAGAACTTGGAGGATAACCTTTGCTGGTAGGTGGCTCTCCAAGGGCTAATCCTATTTCTCTTTGTGCCATTGCAAAACGGGTAATACTGTCCATCATAAATAATACATCTTTATTTTGGTCTTTAAAATACTCAGCCACAGCCATGGCCGCAAATGCGCCGTATTTTCTCATAAGTGCTGAATCATCACTTGTAGCGGCAATTATAACAGTATTTGTTAAATCACCTCCTAAGTTATGTTCTATAAATTCCGGGATTTCCCTTCCCCTCTCACCAATGAGTGCGATGATTTTAATATCGGCACTGCTACCTTTTACAAGCATTCCCATTAAAGTTGATTTTCCAACACCGCTTCCTGCAAAAATGCCTACTTTTTGACCTTTTCCACAGGTTAAAAGCCCGTCAATTGATTTTACTCCCGTAGGAAAAGGTTCATTGATAATTCCTCTTTTAAGAGGTGATATGGGCTTTTGCATAATAGGAATTTTTTCTTTATAAATTATAGGACCTTTCCCGTCAATTGGTCGCATGAAAGGGTCCACAACTCTTCCAAGAAGATTTTCTCCCACTGGAATTTTCATACCGTTTTCGTCAAGATAGATTTTATCTCCTATTTTAACACCTTCTATAAATGAAAAAGGGGTTACCGTAAAATCATTTGAAGATACAGAAGTTATCATTCCCAAGATATTGTTATCGTCTGATTTTATTGTTACAAGATCTCCTATTGAAACATTAAGATTATTGCCTATGATATTTAATGGGGTTATTTTTTTTACAAAGCCAAAAGGCTTTGAGAGATTTTTTTGTTTAATTTTGTTTTTTATATGTTTTAGTGCCATTAGAAATGATTTTGTGCAGGTGCATTTATAATATTAAAAAACTCTTCTCTTGTTTTTTCTTCAAGGAAAACTCCTCTAAGAGCTGAACTTGATGTATATGAATGCTTGGTTTTTACTCCTCTCATCTCCATACACATATGTCTTGCGTGAATTACCACTCCAACTCCTTTTGGTTTGACCACATCCATTATGGCATCAGCAATTTGTTCTGTGAGCTGTTCTTGGATTTGAAGTCTTCTTGCAAAGACTTCAACCATCCTTGGAATTTTAGAAAGTCCTACAACCTTTTTATCTGGAATATATGCCACATGGACTCTTCCAAAAAACGGTAAAATATGATGTTCGCACATAGAATAAAATTCTATGTTTCTAACCACTACCATTTCGTTGTTTGTACTATCAAATAATGCATCATTTAATACTTCTTTTGGATCTTTGAAGTATCCGCTGCAAATTTCTTCAAAAGATTTTGCCACTCTTCTTGGAGTTTTTGCAAGACCTTCTCTATTTGGGTCTTCTTTAATTGCTTCGAGGATCATTTTTGTAGCAAGTTCTATTTGTTCTAAATCGACACTCATTGTTATCCTTTAAATTTTTTGGTATTATACCTTTAAAAAAAGGAAATTTAATGGTAAATGTTGAAAAAATTGATTCTGCCAATAGTATAATCAAAGCAACTATAGAAAATCAAGACTTGGAAGCAAAAAAAGAAAAAGTTGCAAGAAAAATTGCAAAAGATGCAAATGTTCCTGGATTCAGAAAAGGAAAACTTCCTGCAAAAGCGCTTGAAAGAAAAGTTAAAGCGGTTAAAAAACTTTATTCAGATGATATTGAAAGAGAAGCAATTAACGAACTTTTAAAAGATATTCTTGATGAAGGGATTAAACAACTAGGTGCTAATGAACTTTTAGGTGAGCCTGAAGTTATTAAATTTGACAGAAACGATAACGGAATAGATGTAGAAATCAAAGTTTATACAAAACCTGAAATCAATGTAGGTGATGAATACAAAGAGTGTGTACCGGAAGTTGAGATGCCTGAAGTAACAGATGAAGAAATCAATAAAGAACTTGAAGCTATTGCAAAAGAAAACGCAACTGCAAAAGTTAGTGAAAAACAAATTGCCGAAAAAGGTGATGTTGCAGTTATTGATTTTAAAGGTTATGTTGATGGTAAAGAAATGGAAAATGGAAGTGCTGAGGCTTACCCTCTTGAACTTGGAAGCGGAAGTTTTATTCCTGGATTTGAAGAACAGATTGAAGGTATGAAAGTAGGAGAAAGTAAAAGAATAAAAGTTAAATTTCCTGAAAATTATGTAAAAGAACTTGCAGGTAAAGAAGCTGAATTTGATGTAACACTTCAAGAAATCCAAGAAAAAGTTCCAGCTGAAATTAATGACGAACTTGCAAAAAAATATTTGAATGATGAAAATGCAACAGTTGAAACACTTAAAAACTATATTAAAACAACAATTGAAAATAGAAAAAAAGCAGAAATTTTTGCACCTAAAAAAGAAGAAATCCTTGAATGCTTAGTTAAAAAATATGATATTGATATACCAGAAGGGATTGTAGAAAAAGAACTTGATGTTATCGTTGGAAATGAAGCGGCTAAATTAAGTCCTGCTGAAATTAAAGAACTTCAAGAAAATCCTGAAAAACTTGAAGAATTTAGAAATAAATTCAAAGAAGAAGCAAAAGACAGAGTAAAACTTACATTTATTATTGATGAAATTGCTAAAAAAGAAAATGTTACAGTAAGTGATGAAGAACTTAGCCAAGTTTTATTTTATGAAGCATTAATGCAAGGACAAAATCCACAAGAACTTATTAAATATTATCAAGAAAATAAT
>JALTBU010000235.1 GCA_027008345.1 Nautiliaceae bacterium
GGAAAAAATGTTGTAATACCTATAATTGAAGAAATTTCAGGTAAAAAAGCAGGAGTTGATTTTGGATATGTTTCAAATCCTGAATTTTTAAGAGAAGGAACTGCTATTTGGGATTTTTACAATCCTCCAAAAACAGTGGTCGGTGCCACAGATGAAAAAAGCTATAAAACATTTAAAGAATTATATTCGTTTTTAAACGCCCCTTATTTTGAAGTTGAAATTGAAGTTGCAGAGATGATTAAATATGCAGATAATTCATGGCATGCGACAAAAGTTACTTTTGCAAATGAAATAGGAATGATTTGTAAAAAACTTGGAATTGATTCTCATAAAGTAATGGATGTATTTTGTGCCGATACCAAACTTAACATTTCCACTTATTATCTAAAACCCGGATTTGCATTTGGCGGGTCATGTCTGCCAAAAGATGTAAGGGCTATAACTTATAAAGCAAAATCACTTGATGAACAGACTCCTCTTTTAAATTCATTGATGCCAAGCAATGAATATCAGATAAAAAGAGTATATAATGAGTTCATAAAACCTTTAAAAAGTAAAAAAATTGCAATTTTGGGTATAAGTTTTAAACCAAATACAGATGATTTAAGAGAATCTCCTGTTTTAGAACTTACTGAGATGTTAATTGGAAAAGGTTATAAAGTGTCTATTTATGATCCTAATGTATTAAAAGCAAAAGAAGAAGGGGCAAATAAAGCACTTCTTGAAAATGAACTTTGGCACATAAATGAAAGACTTAATGATAATCTTGAAAAAACTATAAAAGAAAATGATATAATTTTGATTGGAAACGGTTCAAAAGAGTTTAAAGACCTTCCTAAAAAATATACCGACAAATATATAATCGACCTCATGAGAATTACAGATCAACCTTCAAAAAATAATTATATAGGGATTGCTTGGTGAAAATTTTAAAAGATTTTAATTTTCTCGGATTTATTATTTATATATTAGTTCTTTTAGTA
This sequence comes from Nautiliaceae bacterium, assembly GCA_027008345.1. Taxonomy (GTDB): domain Bacteria; phylum Campylobacterota; class Campylobacteria; order Campylobacterales; family Nautiliaceae; genus JALTBU01. The sequence continues at coordinate 984 of JALTBU010000235.1, forward strand.
GGCTTTTTTCTTTTGCCTCTTAATAGAGTTGAACCAGGTGCCAGAGATTTAATATTCTTAATAGGTATAATAGGGATATGGAGATATACCTGGTTTTTACTTAATGGTATAAGAGCATTTATTTATCAGAAATTTAAATTTAAAACGATAAGAAGAATAGAAGAAGAAAGTGGCAAAGAATTAGACCCGGATCATGTTTTTATGTTGATTACTTCTTTTAGAATTTCTACGGACGTAAGTGCCAAAGTATATAGAGAAGCAATAAAAGAAGCCATAAACAGCGGTTATAATGTAACAATCATTGCATCTCTCGTTGAAAAAGCCGATGAACTTTTAGTTAAAAAGATTTTTCAGCTTTTAAATCCTCCTGAGAGGGTAAAACTTATCATTACAAGAATTAAAGGTACAGGGAAAAGAGACGGTTTGACAGCTGGTTTTAGGGTTATAGCAAATCATAATGTAGATTTTGAAAAATCAGTTGTAGCGGTAATTGATGGAGATTCTATTTTAACTCCCGGGACTATTAGGAAATGTGCAAGGCTTTTTGGTCTTAATCCAAAACTCGGCGGGCTTACCACGGATGAGGAAGAAGATGATTATCTTTTAATTCATGGTAAAGGGTTGGTGGAAAAAATATATTATTACTGGTATAAACTTAGATTTGCTCAAAGAAATATGTCAATGAGTTCTATTGCATTGTCTGATAGAATACTTACATTAACGGGACGTATGTCAATGATAAGAGCAAATATTGCTGCAAAAAAAGCGTTTGCGGATACTGTTCAGCTTGATAAATTAAGTCATTGGAGGCTTGGAGAATTTTATTTTCTTACAGGTGATGATAAATCAAGTTGGTTTGCTCTTGCAAGTGAGGGCTGGGATATGTGGTATGTTCCTGATGTGCTTGTATATACTGTTGATGAAATTCCTGATAGGAATTTTTTTAAAGGCAGTGTAATGCTAATGGTCAGATGGTTTGGAAACCAATATAGGACGAATGCACGGGCACTTAAACTTTCACATAATAAAATGAATCCATATCCGTGGTATGCTTTAATTGATCAAAGAATAACAAAATGGACTACACTTTTTGGTTTGTTTATAGCGATTATGGGTACCATTAAATGGGGTGGAGCTATATTTTATGCATATGTATGGTGGATTCTTTTTACTAGACTTTTGATGACATTTGTTTATAGATTATCAAGAAAACATATATATGCAATTTGGCCTTTAATGCTTTATTATAATCAAGTAGTTGGGTCCTTCGTTAAAATATATGTTTGGGAACATATGTATAAACAAAAATGGACAAGACAGAAAACTACTTTAAAAGGTGGTAGGAGATTTGTAGAATGGTATAGAAAAGTGAGTTCAGATGGGATGGTTATAATCGATTTAACTATTTTTTTAATAGCAATAGCATTTTTGATAGGACTTATAACTTTCCATGATGTATGGGGATTTTTACATATTTTTAGGAGTTAAGGATGAAAAAGGAGAATAAAGATATGAGTCATAATGCAGATATAGCTTCTCAAGTAAAACATGAAGCAGAAATAACAAGACAGCATGCAAGATATAAAATTCCTGCAATTATGGAAATCGACGGTAAAAATTATAAAATCGATAATTGGTCTATATCGGGATGTGCTATTATAAATTTGCCTGAAGAATATATAGGAAAATTTGCAGAAGGTAAAATGAAATTTAAATTTGACAATTTTGAAACTGCTGTTGATAATTTAAAACTTGAATTTTTAAGAAATGATAAATTTGAAGATAAGACAATAATGAGATGCAGATTTACCGAATTAAAACCAGACCAAAGGGCTATATTACAACATATTATAGATTCGTTTTTAGAAGGGAGTATTGTAACCCAAGATGACATTTTACATGTTGTCCAGCATCAGATAACCTATCCTGATAAAAAAACAAAAGAAATAAGCCACAAAAAAGCATGGAGTATATTACTTCTAATTTATATTGTGATTTTTGTTTTGATACTATTTTTAGTTTATGTTTTTTATAACAGAACGTTTATTGTTAAAGCTATTGCAGGTTATGTTGATACAAATGTAAGCATGGTACGTTCTCCTGCACCTTCATTTATAGAATTTTTAGAAAATGTAAAGCCAGGAGAGGAGATAAATACGTCAAAACCTTTTGCTGTTGCAAAAATGCTAAACGGAGGAATAAGAACATTAAGGGCTACTGTTAATGGTAAAGTTTTAAATATATATGTTCATAATAATGAATTCAGAGATACGGGCGAGCCAATATTGTCAATAATACCAAAAGGTGCTAAAACTTATATCGTTGCACATATTCTTACTCAACAGGCTGAAAAACTGAGAGTAGGAAATATTGCCACAGTTACTCTTCCTGACGGCAGGGAATTTAAAGCAAAAATAGTAGACATTAAATATCCGGCTCCATTGAGTTCTGAAAAAAGTAAAGGTGTTACTAATACATATGCCAACAGTATAAATTATGTTAAAGTTATTTTAAAACCTATCAAATTTAAATTAACTCCAAAACAACTTAATGAGAGTGTAAATGTTAAAATAGACACATTTAGGCAGTAATATGAAAAAAGTATTGTTACTGTTTTTTCTTTTTTATTTTTCGTATGGATGGAGTTGTTATTCAATACTTACAAAAGTTGATGAAACAACTCCTGTTGCCCCTATTGATACACAAAGGGTTAAAGTTTGCAATGTTTTTCATGATACAATTGATATTAAAATTAAAAAAGCATATTACGGATGTTACAGATACAAAAAAGAAGCAGAATATGCACTTAAATACTCAAATTTTCATTTTATAAATCCTAAAATTGTTTATCATAAAGTTAAAAGAAGTGATTTATATGTAATTATTCCAAGAAAATCAGGTATTAATAAAGAAGAAAAGTTAAATGAATTACAAAAAATTTATCAAGAAAACACTTCTCAGAAACTTTTAAAAAAGTTTCCAAAAAAATTATACGGTAAAAGTTTTGCTATTGAAGATGCGAAAAGACTTTATTTTTTACCTTCATATAATATGTTTTATTATAAAAAATATACTTTTTTGAATGATAAACTGTTAATTTTATATGATGGTGTATATTCTTTGGATGAACTCGCAAAAATTTTCTCAAAACAGGGATATATAAAAAAAACTCCTAACGGATATGAAATAAATATTTCTATGGTTATTTCGCCTACGGCAAGTTTAATTATAAAAAATAAAAAAGTACTTTTAGAAGGTTATCCAAATGTTGTAAATATTTTTTATTTTGGAAAACTTTATATTAGCAATTCTAAATTTATAGTATGGGATGAGAAACATCA
>JALTBU010000236.1 GCA_027008345.1 Nautiliaceae bacterium
TGTGGGTTGATAAAATAGTTAATCCTTAAAACCCACTGCTCAACGCTGCTTCACATCCTTTTAGAAAAGTATCTTTATTTTGTTTTACATAATTATTATCAGAATCTTTTTCCCATGCTTTTAAACATTTATTATTTATCTCTTTTTGAGATAAAATTTTGCCAAAAAGACTGTGACTTATTATTATTCCTTCTTGATAACCTTTTTTATAAGCATAACTATTATTAAGCCCAGCAAATACAAATATAGGTAATAATAAAACAATTATTTTCATTTTATCTCCTTTTATAAAATTAACATTGCATCACCATAACTATAAAATCTATATCTATTTTTTATTGCTTCTTCATAAATTTCAAGCGTTTTTTTTCTTCCTATAAAAGAAGCTACTAACATTATAAGAGTTGATTTAGGAAGATGAAAGTTTGTTAACAAGTGATTAACTCTAATAGGAGGATTTAGCGGATTCAAAAACAAATCACACTCTCCTTGAAGTTTTTTTTCTCTTGCATAATATTCAACAGTCCTAGTAACAGTGGTACCAACCGCAACAATTTCTGTATTACTATCAAGAATTTCAGCTGTGCTTTTTGGAATTTCAAAAAATTCGCTGTGCATTATATGCTCATTTATATTCTCAACCTCAACAGGTTTAAAAGTCCCAGCACCTACATGCAATGTCAAATAATGTTTATTTTTTATCTTATCCAAAAGCTCTTTTGTAAAATGAAGACTCGCAGTTGGTGCTGCCACAGCCCCTTCTTTTTTGGCAAACACAGTCTGATATTCAACCTCGTCTATTTTTTCATCACTTCTTTTAATATATGGAGGCAGTGGAATATGCCCTATTTCTTCAAGTATTTTCACTAATTCTAAAAATTCTAAATTCCTCCATTCTCCACTCTCCATTCTCAACTTAAAACTGACAATTCTGCTTCCATCAGGCAGTAATTCCAATACCTCAGCAATTAATCCCTTATCAAAATATAGTTTTGTGCCAATTTTTACTTTTCCTCTTATATATACTAAATATTTATCGTCATATGGTCTATTTAGAAGTAATTCTACTTTTCCACCTGTTTCTTTTTTACCAAAAATTCTGGCTTTTATCACTTTGGTATTGTTAAAAATAAAATGACTTTTCTCTGTAAAATCAAGAATATTTTTAAAAACAGTATGAATTATTTTGTCTTTTTTTCTGTCATAAACAAGAAGTTTCGCTCTATCTCTTGGAGTAACAGGATATTTTGCTATAAGCTCCTCAGGAAGCTCATAATCATAATTTTTTACTAATAAATCAGAGTCCAATTAATTTCCTTAATTCCTCAGGTTTAGTTGAATATGCCATAGCTTTTTCTTTTTCTATAATATGTCTATTTACAAGTGAGGCAAGTATTTGATTCATAGTCTGCATTCCTGTCACACCTTGATTAAGCTGCATTTGAGAATATATTTGAGGTATTTTATTTTCTCTAATTAAGTTTGCAATTGCAGGAGTATTTATCATAATTTCATGCGCTGCTATTCTCCCCCCGCCTATTTTTGGAATAAGCACCTGAGAAATTACAGCATTAAGTGCCATTGACAGCTGAGTTCTTATTTGATCTTGTTCTTCTGCTGGGAAAACATTTACAATTCTGTTAATAGTCTGATCAGCAGAATTTGTATGAAGTGTGGCAAATACAAGGTGTCCTGTTTCAGCCGCAGTAATTGCTGCACCTATTGTCTCCTTATCCCTCATCTCACCAATAAGAATAACATCAGGATCTTCTCTTAATGCAGCCCTCAAAGCATTAATAAAACTTTTAGTATCTCTTCCTACTTCTCTTTGGGAAAAAAGTGATTTTTTATGAGGATGTACAAATTCAATTGGATCTTCAATAGTTATAATATGTTTTCTGTAAAATTCATTAATTTCATTAAGCATTGCTGCAAGAGTAGTAGATTTACCGCTTCCAGTAGGACCTGTAACAAGTACAAGGCCTTTTTCTCTTTTTATTAGCTGTTTGAAAATTGCCGGAGCATTAAGCTCATCAAGGGTTAACGGTCTTGGAGGAATTATCCTAAATGCCGAAGCTAAATTTTCTCTTTCGTAATAATAATTTGCTCTGAATCTCGCAATTCCTGGAATTTCAAAAGAAAAATCAAGTTCTAAATCCTCTTCAAGCTGAGCTTTTTGTTTTTCAGTAAGAACTGAATAACAAAGTTCAATAACATCCTCATTTTTTAACTTAGGCAAATTAAGCGGTGTTAAAACTCCATCAAGCCTTAGCATCGGTTCCGCATCAACATTAAGATGCAAATCTGATGCATCATATTGTTTTACATTCTTTAAAAGTTGTTCAAGTGTAAATGATAAAGCCATTTTTTTCAGCTTTCTATAATTTTAGGAACTATAAAATATCCATCTTTTGCTTTTGGTGCATGAGCTAAAACATCTTTTATAATTTCTGTTTTTATAGGCTTATCATCTCTTAAAGGAGTAGTTATATCAAGTACTCTAAAACTTGGTTCAATCCCTTCCGTATCAAGTTCGTTTAGCATTTCTACAAAACTTACAATTTCCTGTAAATCAGCAGCCATTTTTTCTTTATCTTCAATTTCAACCATTGAGAGATTTTCAAGTTTTTCAATAGTTTTGATATCAATTTTCATTACAACCCTTTTTTTGTATAATTTTAACAAAAAAGGAAAAAATATGGGAATTTTTAATGAGGCTCAAAAATATATTGTCGGTGGTGTAAATTCACCTGTGAGAGCATTTAAAAGCGTAGGTGGTGAGCCCCCTTTTATAGAAAGAGGCAAAGGAGCGTATATCTGGGATATCGAAGGACACAAATATTTAGATTACATACAAAGCTGGGGTCCTTTGATTTTCGGACATTGTGACAGCGATATTGAAGAAGCAATAATTGAAGCGGTTAAAAAAGGGGTAAGTTTTGGAGCACCTACAAAAGTTGAAGTTGACCTTGCCAAAGAAGTTCTTGAACTTTTTCCACATCTTGATTTAATCAGATTCGTAAATTCTGGTACAGAAGCTACAATGAGTGCTATTAGACTTGCAAGAGGATTCACGGGAAAAGATGATATTATCAAATTTGAAGGATGTTATCACGGACACAGTGACAGTCTGCTTGTAAGCGCAGGAAGCGGTGCTGCAACTTTTGGAGTACCAAGCAGCCCCGGTGTTCCTGCTGATTTTACAAAACACACACTTCTTGCGAAATATAATGATTTGGAATCTGTAAAAGAGTGTTTTGAAAAAGGGGATGTCGGATGTGTAATTGTTGAGCCTATTGCGGGTAATATGAGCTTGGTACCGGGAGAAAAAGAGTTTTTAGAAGGTCTTAGAGATTTATGTAACCATTATGGGGCAGTTTTAATTTTTGATGAAGTAATGAGCGGATTCAGGGCGGGACTTAGAGGAAGTTATGATGTATACGGAATTAAAGCTGATATTGTTACATTTGGTAAAGTAATAGGCGGCGGTATGCCTGTTGGCGCATTTGCAGGAAAAAAAGAAATTATGGAAAAACTCTCACCGGTAGGGCCTGTATATCAGGCGGGGACTTTATCAGGAAATCCCGTGGCAATGAGTGCAGGACTTGCAACTATTAAAAAATTAAAAGCAAATCCTGAAATTTATAAAAATTTAGAAGCAAAAGCAAAAAAACTTATGGAAGGCTTTGAGTCAATTTCAAAAGAGAACGGAATAGATTTTAATTATAATGTTGTTGGAAGTATGTTTGGATTTTTCTTTAATCCCAAAAAACCAAAAAACTTTGATGAGGTAAATGAATCAGATACCAACAGATATGCCGCATTTCATAATAAAATGCTAAAAGAAGGATTTTATTTTGCACCGAGTGCTTATGAAACTGGGTTTATCTGCACTCCTATGAGTGATGACGATATACAAAAAAGCATCGATACTTACAAAAATATAGCAAAAGAAATATAAACGGAGTTAATGTGGAAAAAAAAGATTATTCAGAATTTGCAAAAGGCAAAGGAAAAGTCGGTAAAAGTGTGGAGGGAGCAGAAAAGCTCTCTCTTGGAATATCAATAGTAGTCGCTATTTTAATGGGTATAGGAATTGGAATATGGATGAAAAATACTTTTCACCAAAATTGGCTTTTATGGCTTGGAGTATTTTGGGGTGTTGCTGCTGCTATAATGAATATATGGATTGAATACAAAAAATTAAAAAAAGAATTTGATGAAGTTTCTAGTGATCCAAAATATAAAAATTATAAAATGAAAAAAGAAGACGAAGAAGATTTAGAAATTTATGAAAAATAAA
>JALTBU010000237.1 GCA_027008345.1 Nautiliaceae bacterium
TTGCAATATAACATAGTGTTATACCAAAGCCAATTATTTCTATTGCCTTTTACTGGTTCTCCTGCAATAAAGAATTTTTTTTCTTTTATCGCTTCAATGTTTGTTTTTATTTTTCTTTTTATTGTAGCAGTTTTAAATTGTTCTTTAATAGTTCTGTTGTGTCTTGATAAGAAGTCTTTTATTTCTCCAAATGTTGTTACAAAGCCTGTAAAGATAAAATCTTTTTGTGTTAAAGGATTACGCCACCAGCCTTTAAGTCTTTTACTTCCTGATTTATCAATTAAAGCCCAATTATCTATTACCCATTCTTTAAAGTCTTGCAATACTTTTTTTTGCTTTTTAGAAAGCTTATAAAAAGTATTTAAACTAACACAAAATTGTATCCCTCTGTCAGTGTAACACACCCAAGATGGAATTATCCCTGTTTTATCTAAAAAAGTTTTAAATACAAATTGCAAATCTATACTTGTATGAGAGATTTTATCAATGTCAAAAATAAGCTCTGTAACGAGGTTTTGATTGTAATAAAGATATTTTCCTTTTAAAAGAGCTTCTTTTGCAAGAGCAGTTCTTTTAAATTTTAAATCTTTTTTACTAAAAGCGTAAAGAGTTTCTCTTGGTAGTCTTTCTAAAAGAAAGTTAAAAAGATTTCTTTTTTCAAGCGAATTATGATATAATTTTAACACTACATTGGATTGCATTGAGTTATCTTTCTTTGCATAATAAAATCCTTTCGGTGTAATGGTGTTATTTTAAGCCGAGTTGGTGGCTCGGCTTAATCTATTTGGTTTGCTATTATAGCAAATGTTCTATAAAAAACAAAAATTTTGTTCTATATTAGCTCTATACACTAAATATATTTCATGCAGCGGCTTGGACGCTGCGAAATAGTAGCGTAGCGAAACTATTTCTTTTCCTACTCCTAGCTCTTATTACACTTTTTTTTGTGTTATGTTTTTTTGTAAGAGTATGTATTGTAAAAGTAAGTAGTAAGTAGCATTGCTTATTTCCTTTACTTTATCTGGTGTCTTTAAAATACTTAATAAACCATTTTTAAGAGACTTTCTTAGTTGTCGGCTATGTTACTATTTAATAATAAAAAAAAGTCGCTCTACGGCTTTCTAATCGCTTAATTTTTAATAAAAATTATCTACCAAATACAAAACTCTCTGCAAGTTCTTTAATTTTAAATTCTTTTAAAGCTTCACTACCTCTTTTTTCAAATTCTTTTATCCAGTGATCCAAATTGTAGTCGTCCCAAAATCTTTTTGCGGTTCTAAAATTCACTTTTGCAAGTTTAGAAAGCTTATAAGCGTTAATATGCTCTAATTCGCTCTTAAAAAGCCCTGTAAAGTAATTTTCAAGCGTTTGGTATATTTGTATATCTTTTTTAGCTTTCTTTCGTCTATGGGCTTCTATCGCACTATTTTGCTTATTTTCTATATCAAGCCTGTAATTAATTTCCCATCTTGTTAAATCATCAATACTGATAACTTTTGTTTTAGTTCCTTTTTTAGCTCCAATCTCTAAAAGTTTCTCATACTCATCTTTTGGGATTTTCAAATATACAAAATCTTTGTAAGTTTCTTTTTTCATTTTGTGCCCTTTGTTGTATTCTGATAACAGATTATAACATAATAAACTTAAAGTAATCTTATGTAATCTGATAACAGAGTGCAATTAATGAGAGCCGATTTTTCGGCATTAAAAGAGAGGGTGTTTTAGGAGAAGATGTATTATGTTAAGTTAATGTTTGAAAATGGTAACTTTTGATAAATTTAGAAAAAAAGCTATTTCTAATTCTGAAGTAAGAGAAGAATATGAAAATCTAAAACCAATGCTTTAGGTTGTAAGATTGATTTTAGAATATTTTAGGCATAAATTTATGATACAATTAAAGTAATTTAAAGAATGTAATGTGAGGTGGTAGATAAAGGCAATGCTGAAAAATGGAAATAGAGAGCAATTGCTAAAAATGGAAGAATTGTAGCTGGTGCTACTCAAGGATAGGTTATTTTAATTGTGTACAAGAATAATAAACTTTAAAAAATAAGAAAGGAAAGTAATATGAAATTAAAGTGTCCTAAATGCGGAAAAAAAGCAATGGTTTTTAAAAGTAAACAAGAATTGTCTAATTTTATGAGTAGTGGTTTTGTAAATGATAGCTTATTTGATTTATTAAAATCTATAATAGATAAAATAGATGATCAATTTGGAAAACATTATTTAGTATGTGAAAATTGCGGTTATTTTGAAGAAAAATGAATTTATAGGAAAAATATGGGTGCTTGGGATATAATAAAAACTATAGGAAAATCAACAATAAACTTTCTTAATGCTGTAAATGATAAAATGGAACAAAAAATAGCTGAGGCTAAACTAATTCAACAAAAAGAAATGAAATCAAAAACTGATGAAGAATTATTAAAAATTGCTTCAAAAGGTTCTACTGTAAAAAGTATGGCAGCAAGAATGGAGTTAAAAGAAAGAGGTATAACTAAAATTACTTAACGATTATAGTTTCTTCTTTTTTTATTTTATAAGTAGTATAATTGTTTGCTTTTAAAAGTTCTTTAGCAATTTTTTCTACTTCTTTTTTACTGTCGATAATCTCTATCTCATCTACTTTTTCATTTTTTGAATTAAAAAAACTTATAATATACTTTATTTTTATTGTAAAAATATTACTCATTTTTTATCCTTTATGAGAGTTATATTATAATATGATGTTAAGTTTTTTATATTTTAAAATAAAAATTAAAAAATATTAGTATTATTGGTAGGAGGATAATATAAATGTTACCAAAATGTCCTAATTGTAATAATGCTGATTATGTAGTTCTTGTAAAAACTTTTACTAAATACATAACAATAGCAGGAGGGGTTGCTGGAGCAATTGCTGGAGCTTATATGGCTTCTGAAGCAACTGAAAACAATAAAAACAATTCTAATATGCTTATAACATTAACTGCTATAGGAACTGGTGCTATACTAGGGGGTGTATTAGGGGGTGCTGCCTCTGGAACTTTATTAGGAAAAGAGATAGGGGAAAATATAGATGAAAGTATAGGCTTATATAGATGTAATAAATGCGGATTAGAATTTAATGCTTAAAAAGACTAAATCAAGTTAAAAGAAGTATTAGATTGTAATATCTTTCACAAAGATAATACGTTTAACGACTAAAAGGATATAAATGAGATTTCTTTTTCTCTTTGTCTTCTTTGCTTCTTCTGTGTTTGCTACAGGTTATAATGGAGAGCTTTAAGCTCTTGCAAGGTAGTATAATGTAATACTCTCTCTGTGATGATTAAGTTCTTGAGAAGTTAGCTTTAAAGCTTCCTTATATGAGTATCCTTGCTCTTTTAATTGATTATAAGTTTCTTGAGCGTATGTTATACGAAGGTCATGCGGCTTATGGTCTAATTCTTTTAAATCGTTGTAATAAGTGCTATAAGAGGGCGTTTCGTTCAAATTTTGCAACTTATAGGCTAATTCTTCGCTTATAGGTTTTATATCGTATTCTTGCCCGCCTTTTCCTACTATACCTTCTAAATAGCCTTGTGGATTATAATAATCTTGAAAATTCCTTGCAACTTCTAACGCTTCCGAAACTCTTAAGCCTGTTTCTAATTGAAGCTCTGCAATAACTGATGAGCTTTCTCTTATTTCGCTTAAATTGTTTAAAAAATAATTTGTATCTTGAATTGCTCTTCCTGTCTCAAAATCGTTTTTAACTGCGTTAAATTCTGCACGATAATCTGCTGTATACTCCTTTAAGACATTATGCACGCTTTTGTCTATCGTAACTTTTGTCTGTTCTAAACCTGTAAGCATACTATTAAAGCCTGTTGTATAGTCTAACGCAGATTTAGGACTTAATTCGCTTAATCGTTCGTTCATAAATTCTGATATATAATCTTCTTTGAAGTAGTTATTAAGTTTTCCTTGGTCTATTCCTTTGTTTGATAAATAATTCGCAAAATCTCGCAAATACATTTCTCTTTTTTGATACAAAGCATTTGAATGTGTTAGTCTGCTATTTGTTCCAAAGCGTTTAGTTCCTCTTGCATCTAATCTTATTAGAGCATTTTTTATTTGTTTTGCAAATGTGCCTCCTTTTAGGTTAGCCATTTTCTTTCTTTCTCCTTTTCTCCTGATCCCTCAAGTATTTTAAAACTTTGTCTAAATAAGCTTTAGATATAGAACATTTAAGCTCGTTTTTAAAATAATTTTCTATTCTTTTTGCTCCCCAAGTTTGTTTATATAGATCAAGGAATTTATAATAGTGTTTTTG
>JALTBU010000238.1 GCA_027008345.1 Nautiliaceae bacterium
GTATTTAAAAGTTCTTCTTTTGTTAAATTTTCTATTTTATAACTTATTTTTTCTCTGGTCGGAATAAAAATATTTTGATTTTTAATATTCTCACTAAGCTCAAAAAGCCTCTCAACGCTAACTCCTTCTACATTATATGCAGGAGGCCTGTCGATGGTAGAAATATCAACTCTTTCAGGATTTATTTTTGCTAATACTTCATTTAATGCTTTAAATTCTTCATCTTTATCATTAATCCCTTTTACAACCAAGATTTCAATAACGAGCTCTTTATTAAAAATTTTTCTAAATTCAATTATTCCATTAATAATATTTTCAAGAGAAATTGATTTAGAAGGTCTGTCTATTTTTTTGAATGTTTTTTCATTTACGCTATCAAGGGAAAGTTTTACTATGTCAAATTTGCTAAGTGTGTTTTGAATATCTTTTTTATCTATCGTAGAAGAATTGCTTAAAATCAAAAGTTTTTTATTAAGAGTTTTTAATTTATTTACCAATTCATCTAAATAAGGATATAAAGTAGGCTCTCCGTTACTTGTAACGGTTAAAACATCAAAATCAAACTCATTTACCGCTTTTTTTACTTCTTCAAAAATCTCTTCAGGTTTTGGAGCATTTTCATAAACATCAATAGGCTTAGCAGGCTCTAATTCGCAATAAATACAATCAAAATTACATCTTTTTTTATCTGGACTTAAATCAATCCCTAAACTCATTCCAAATCTTCTGCTTGCCACTGGTCCGAATATATATTTCATTTATTTCCTTTAAAAGGAGCATTTTTAATGCTCCGCTCCTTTATGCATAAAATAAAGCGCTAGGGCTAAAGCTAGGATACTTCCGGCTAAATAAAGCATTTCAAGAGGAGTTGAAAAACTCATATTAATAACTTTTTTGAAAAAACTTACAATCAAAACCATTACAACAACTTTTCCAAGTTTATCTTTAAGCTCATCTAAAGAGTGAATAGCCAAAATCCTACTTCCACTCTCAGATTCTTCGGCATCGTCAATTTTACTGATAAAAAGTTCATAAAGCCCAAAAGAAAAAATAAGCATAACAACGGCTATTAAATATAAATCAACCGCACCTATTATTCCGCCTATAATTTCTGCGTGAAAATTTTCAGGATGATAATGATGAAACATAAATTTATAAACATCCACAACAATATCCCAAACATCATAACTCGCCACAATAAATAAAGCCACTCCTCCAAGCAAACCGA
>JALTBU010000239.1 GCA_027008345.1 Nautiliaceae bacterium
GGGTCTGTATGACAAACTATTAAAACATCAACTTTATCTATCATCTCAAAAGCAGTAAGTCCAGGTCCATTTGCCACCTCATCAACTCCCCAAAATTTAGCTACTTTTTGTTTATTTTCTTCTGTGTAATCTAAATGAACTGCTAAGGTTGTAGCAAGTCCTCCAACTTCTCTTCCTCCCATTGCATTTGGCTGGCCTGTGAAGCTAAACGGACCGCTTCCTTTTTTGTTAATCTGACCTGTAATTAAATGTAAATTTAAAATAGCTAAATTTTTATCAACTCCTTGAATTGACTGGTTTATCCCCATTGTCCAGCCGGTTATAAAGTTTTTAGATTCTTTTAGCATATCCATAAATTTTTCAAAATCACTTCTTTTTATTCCACTTTTTTTAAGAAGTTCATTTTCATCAAGTTTTAATAAATTCTTTTTTAATTCATCATACCCATCAACCATAGTCTCGATAAACTCTTTATCAACTAAATTTTCTTTTATAACCCTAATAGCTACTAAATTTAAAAAATCGATATCATTTCCGGGAGTTATAGGCAAATATAAATCAGCCTGTTTTGCACTGTCACTAAATCTTGGGTCAATTACAACTAATTTCATTCCGTTTTTTTTGGCTTTTTTAATTTTATTAAACAATACCACATGAGATTCAGCCGGGTTTGCCCCTATTAAAATCAGTAAATCTGTATGGTTTATATCTGAGATTCTAACCGGCACATAATCATTTCCAATAGCCTTTTTATACCCCACAACCGCACTTGACATACATGTCCTTGAATTTGTATCTACATTAGGAGTTTTGATAAATCCTTTACCTAACTTATTTGCTACATAATAATCTTCATTAAGCATTTGACCTGAAAGGTAAAAGCCTACTCTTTTTGGATCAGTATTTTTAATTTTTTTTGCAATTAAATTTATAGCCTCTTGATAATCAGCTTTTTTTCCATTTATAAAAGTATCAAGAAGTCTATTTTTTTCAATACTCTCTATTTGGCTAATCCCCTTAGCACAACTCATTCCTTCATTTACGGGATAGTTTTTATCCCCTTTTAATTTTTCACTTACCTCAAAATTACACCCTACTCCACAATAGGCACATACTGTTTTCATTGTTAATCCTTAATTTAACTTTATAAATTTAAATACTGACTAAATAAAACGAAACAATTGCAAATTTTAGCTGAATATAGGCGATAAAAAAGCATTTTGTTTAAGCTTTGCGAGTTAATGCTTTTTAGCCTGTATCCAGCGTTAAAAAATTTGCACTCTTGTTGAGTGCATTTAGTCAGTGTTATTCCGCTAAAAATTTCCAAGGTTGTTATTTTTCTAATCAATACTTATAAAATCAACTATTTCAGAAAATACCTCTACTCTGTCCATTAATGCTAAATCAATCATCTCAGCTAAATTATCATCAATATTTTTATTTAGTTTTTTGATTTTTGTATATCCTTTTACCTCTCCAAAAGGAGCCTTGTTTGTTAGTTTATAATACAATTTATCAGCTAATGCAATAATTTCATTTTTTTCAATTTTTCCTGTATTTTTAATTTCACTAAAACTTATATCAATTTCTAGACTTTTTTCTTTTAAATAGGTTTTTAATTTTAAAAAAAATCCAATAAATTCTTTTGTAAAGCCACTTAAAACTCTATCATGAAACACACTGAACGGCTCTTTTTGTTTTTTTAGTTTTTTAAATTCAAGCATAAGCTCTTTTATATAAAGTCTTGCTAAGCTAAGTGGCACATTTCTTAAAATTGTATAACCTTCTTTATCCATTGACCCACCAAGATAAATATGCACTCCACTGACACTCTCACCATCAAATTTAGCTTTACATCCTTCAAATCCTATATCAGCAATCCCGTGTGTTCCACATCCTTTGGGACAGGCGGACCAGTGCATTATGACTCTACTGTCAATTGGGACTTCTTTTTCTAAAAATTTAGCCATCTCTATTGCATCATGTTTATTTTCAATTACTCCAAACGGACAAAACTGCGTCCCTGCACACGCAACTAAATGTGTTTTATAAGGAGAATCAATATTTGGATATTTTTTAAAAAATTCTTCTTTTAAAAGTTCATCTACTTTTTCTACATCTAAAATAAATATGCTTTGCTCAACTGTGAGTCTTAATCTTCCTTCTCCAAACTCATCAGCCAAATTAGCGGCTTTTATCAAATCACTTCCGCTAAATAGCCCGCTTGCTACATTGCAATGCATAGCAAATTTTCCATTTTTTTGTAATACTCTTCCATTTTCGCTCTCGTAATATGTCATTTTACTAAGAGTCTCCCCAGCAGTGGCAAAATCAACTCCGGCAATTTCTCTAATAGCATTACTTATAATATCCATTCCAACCGCTTCTATTAAAAATTGAAGTCTGTTTTTATTTCTGTTGTCTTTAAATCCATATTCTTTAAATAAAGTCGCTACAGCTTCAAAACAAGTCACAACTTCATCAGGCGTTACAAAAATATCAGCAGACTTTGCAATATTCCCTACTCTTCCGCCAAGATAAACATTATATCCGTAAATTCCATCTTTATTAGCAAGAGCGAAGCATAAATCATGAGTAAAAATATTGCTTCTATTTCCATAGCTTCCATTAAGTGCTGTATTAAATTTTCTTGGTACTGCATCAATCCATTCAGGTTTTGCTAAAAAAATTTCCTGCATTTTAAGAAGAAGTTCTTGTGAAGGTAAAATATTATCCATTGCCACTCCATCAAGCGGATCATTTACAATTCCTCTTATATTATCTACTCCCGTTTGAAAAGGCGTAATTCCAACACTTTTTAATCTCTCTAAAATTTCTGGAATATCTTCAATTCTTATATATCTCAATTCAATTTGAGCTCTTGTAGTTAAATCTATATAATCTCTTCCAAATTCTTTTGCAATTTCACCAATTACTCTTGCTTGGTTTGAATTTAACTGACCTCCCGGGATTCTTAACTTAATCATAAATCTTCTTGGAGTTTTAGGTCTATCATAAATTCCAAAACTTTTTAAAAAATATTTTTTTATATCATCAGGAATCGAATCATATCCATTTTTAGCATACTCTTTTAATTTATTAAAAGCTTCAATAGAGTTAAAGTTTTGTTTCATAGCTTCAATTTTATTTAATTTTTTGCTTCTTTTCTCTTTTGCTTGTTGTAAAACATTTAAAACTGACATCCAAGTCCTTTTTTTAATGCAATTATAATTAAAATTATTTCAATTTATTGATTAAAATTTAATCAATTTATTGGATAATAAAATAAAAATTAGTTGATAAAATTTCGATAACAGAATCAAAAGGAGAACAAATGGTAAATTTTAAAGCACTAAAAGGAGAGGGACATTTTCCAACTCTACTTATGGCATTTTTATATTTTGATATGAGTTTTATGGTATGGACAATGCTTGGACCTCTTGGACCAGAAATTGCAGATAGCTTAAAAGCACATGGAGAAATAATAAATCCAAACCAACTTGCAACTTTACTTTCTTTGCCTATCTTAGGAGGTGCTATTTTAAGAATAGTCCTTGGATTTTTAGTGGATAAAATAGGACCTAAAAAAACTGCTATTATTGCTCAAAGTATTGTAATAAGTGCTCTTTTTTATACATATTTTAAAGGCGAGAATATTACTTATAATGAATTATTATTAATCGCATTCGCTCTTGGATTTGCCGGGGCTTCTTTTGCAGTAGCACTGCCTCAGGCAGGTCAATGGTATCCTCCAAAACTTCAAGGAGTAGTTTTAGGTATTGCTGGGGCTGGAAATATTGGGGTTGTGCTTGATTTTATTTTTGCACCAAAAATTGCCGAACTTTGGGGCTGGCCTGCTGTATTTGGAATTGGCGGAGTTTTAAACTTAATAGTTTTTATTCTTTATATAATTTTAGCAAAAGATGCACCAAAAGAAATTTATAAACCAAGACCAAAAAAATTAAACGATTATATAAAGCTACTTAAAGATAAAGATACTTGGTGGTTTTCTTTATTTTATGCTATTAGTTTTGGTGGATTTGTAGGATTTGCTTCATATATGAAAGTATATTTAATGGATACTTATTATGAAGATATGCTTGAATTTGGAAAAACTTATTTAAACGAAACAAATGTAAAAGTAGTTGCCGGTTATATCGGTGCGGCTTTAATTTTTGCAGGAGCAGTTCTTAGAGCTGTTGGAGGTGGATTTGCTGATAAAAAGGGAGGTGTTAAAGCTCTATATCTCTTTTATGGGATGGTAACAATAGGAGCATTAATTATAGCACTTGCA
>JALTBU010000240.1 GCA_027008345.1 Nautiliaceae bacterium
CAATGATTCATGAAACAATAAATAAAGGTTATCATAAAACTCCTTATAAACAAGATTATATTAATAAATATGTTGATGGAATTGAAGAACTTGAAAAATTCTTTACAACAGGAGAAGGAAGTAAATACACACCTGAATGGGCTGAAAAAATCACAGACATTCCTGCAAGTACCATCAGAAGAATTACAAAAGAATTTAGCGATGCTGCTGAAAAATATGAAGGTGCGGCAAACTGTTATAGAAGTAGAAAATCCACTTGGTATTTCCAAGATTTTGAATTCAGACGTGCTCAGGCAATATTCAACTCAATTCACGGATGTGTAAATAGACCTGGTGGAATCTTACTAGGACGTGGTCTTCCTAAAAAACCAGAAAGCTATGAATATGAAGATTTCCCAATTTATGACAATGCAAAACCAAGAATTGATATAGCAACAATTCCACAAGGTGAATACCCACTTGCAAACCCTCAAAAAGGTTCTTGGCCAATATTTAGAGACCATGTGCTTGATATAAACAAAAGATGGATTGCAGCCGGAAGACCAAGACCAGATAAAAATGGTAATTATAAAGGTCTAAAAGAAGGTGAATACCCTGTAAGAGTTATGTTTGAATACAAACAAAACCCAATGCAGTCAATTCCTGAATATGAAAAAACGGGTGAAATGTATAAGACTATGGATTTAGTTGTATGTATTGATATAGCACCAACAGACACTGCACTTTATGCAGATGTTATATTACCAGACCAAGTATATCTTGAAAGAGAATCACTTATTATGCAATTTGGTATAAAACATCCATTTATTGCTTGGAGACACAAAGGTACAGATAAACCAATTGGTGGTAAACATATTTACGATATGTGTAAAGAAATTGCAAAAAGAATTGAAAAACCTCTTGCAGCTATTACATTCAAATATACTTGGGATGCAGACGATTTAGGAGCTGAACTTCCAAAAGATTTTGATTTAGCAAAATACTTAAACGATGATTTTAGTATTAATGTAAATAAATTAAAACAAGATATTAAAGATCCTAAACTTGTAAAAGCAATTCTTGAACATGCAAGCGAAGATGATTTAGATATTCAAAGTTTTAGAATTACTGCATCATATGAAAAACCTGTTCATAAATTTAACTATGAAGCTATGGAAGAAACATATGGAGAAGAAGCTGCAAAAGTGGCTGATGAATGGGGTGTATATTGGCCTGGAATTGAAAAAGCAGTTAAATCAGGACTTTTTGATGAAAAATATAAAGCATTCAAAAAAGATACTCCAAATAAACATGAATTAGTTTATGAAGTTCTTGAAAAATATTATGCATTACCAAAAGATTATTATATAGTTCCTAAAAAAGGAAAATATATTAAAGTTGCACTTCACAATATTGCTGGTAAAACATTTAAAAATCCATTAACTGGAAAATTTGAAAAAATTGAGCCGTTCCCTATTTGGAGAGATTCACTTTATAGAGAGCCTGATGTTAAAAATAATGAACTTAGAATTGTATTTGGTAGACATGCATATTTCACACAAAGTATGCATTTTAACAACTACTTACTACTTGATTTAATGAATTATAACTATGTATGGATAAACGATGAAATGGCAAAAGAATTAGGTGTTAAATACAAAGATGACATTGAATTAACAAATCCTGAAACAGGAGCAAAAGTAATAGCAAAAGTTTATCCAACAAAAAGAATAAGAAAAGATACTATGTTTATTGCAACTGGATTTGGTAACCAAAATGCAATGGCAACTCTTGGTTATAAAAACGGAGTATCTCAGGCAATGATATGCTCAAATGCAATAGATCCGTTTATCGGTTCAGCAAGTATGCATGAAACTATAGTAAAAATAAGAAAGGTGTAAGCCATGGCAAACTATGCAATAGCACTTGAATATCAAAATTGTATTGACTGTAGAGCTTGTGAAGTGGCTTGTAAAGACGAAAACGGCGTAATGCTTGGAGCTGATAAACAAAGAATATGGGTTGGAGTAGTTGAAGGTGGACAAACACTTACCGATATGTTTGTAAACTTCTATCCAAGTCAATGCAACCATTGTATTGATGCTCCTTGTGTTACCGTATGTCCTACGGGAGCCAGCCACTTTGCAGAAGGTGGAATAGTAAAAGTTGATTATGATATGTGTATAATTTGTAAAGGTTGTATGGAAGCATGCCCATATGATGCAAGATTTGTTGATGAAACAAGACATGCAGTTGATAAATGTACATTCTGTGATGGAAGAACTCAGGAATACGGAACAACAGCATGTAGTGCGACTTGCCCTACAAAAGTTAGAACATTTGGTGATTTAGAAGATGAAAATTCTGATATTGTAAATCTTTTAAAACAAAGAAAATTCTTCTTCTTAAAAGAAGATGAAGGAACTTTACCTAAACTGTTTTATCTTGTGCCACAAGATGAAGAATTTGCCAAAAGAACACTTGGTGAAGGAATCAAATTCCACACTTGGGATGAAATTAAACCACTTTATGAAGCAGCTACTCAGGCTAAAAAACCTGAGTGGAAAAAAGCGTAAGGAGCTAACATGGCTACTGAATATACAAAATGTTGCGGCCTAAATATAAAAAAAGTAAGCTTAGGCCAATTACTCTTTAATAAAACAATGATTTTTGCTTACATTTTATTGGCAATTGGATTAATTGGATGGTATGAAATTTATCATTTAAGATTTTTCCATGATTTTGTAAACAATAGAGACATTATTAATGCGGGTGGTGCAGCAAGTGACCATGCAAAAATGCTTGCAGAGGCACTTAAAGAGCAAATTTTTAATTTACACGAAGTAGAAGAAGTAAACAAAGCTGAGCCTTGGGGTATTTTTGTTACTCAATATACATATTTACTTTATGGTGGTAGTGCAATTATTTTCTTAGTTGCTCTTGCAGAACTATTTCATGTAAAAATTGCTCCAAAAGTAGCAGCAGCACTTTTAACTTTTGGTATTGCTATGGATTTAGGTGGTATGACATCAATCGCAAGTGACTGGGGTAATCCACTTCATATTTATTGGATGATATTTAATCCTCAACCTCAAAGTGGTATGTGGATGATGTTGCCACTTTATTCAATTTATATTCCTTTTACATTTCTAGAAATTTATTTCCTTATTACTTACAAAAAAGATTTAGCAAGAAAACTTGCATTAGTCTTAGTAATTTTAGGAATTTTCATTGATATCGCAGAATATTATATCCAAGGTATCTTATTTAATCTTAATGTACCAAGACATCTTTGGACTGATATTCCAGCACTTTGGATTTATTTCTTAATTTCAGGTGCTATTACAGGTATTGCAGGAGCTATTCTTTTTGCATTCTTAGGCCTTAGAAATAAACCTTATTTTGAAGATATGATTAAAAATGCTTCAAAAATGGGTATTTTAATGACAGTTTTAGCGGCTCTTTATGAAATTATTAACTATATGACAGTTGACCCTAAATGGTTGAATTTAATTATGCACGGAAGCCCTATTAGTTGGATGTATTGGACTTGGATTGTTCTTGGTATAGTAGTTCCACTTATATTATGGTTAACTCAAAAACCAGGTGCAGCATTAATTGGGGCAATTTCAGCATTAATCGGTACTTTCTTTATGAGACAGGCTTTCATATATGGCGGAAACATAGTTCCAATGACAGATAGATTCGGAACTGGTCCAGAAGCTACAAGTACATATGAACTTGCAGCTCTTAAACCTTATGCTTATATTGCACCACATACAATGGAAATTTTAATAATTATCGGTTGTGTAGGTCTTGGAATTGCAATTTACTCTATTTTAGATTCATTATTTGATGTAAGAAACATCAACGATAATGTAGAACATTAATCTCCAAATCCCTTTTTGGGATTTTAATTTTTTAATAAAAATAGGTGTCAAAGCATATATTTCATTATAAATTTTTCTTAACATTGTTATAAATTTTTTCTTATTTAAGATAAAAACTCTCTTTTTTAAATCATAAGTGGTATAATTAATCAAATATTAATTTTGAAAGGTTAAAAATGGCAGATAAACCAAAAATTGTCGTTTTAGGTGCCGGTATATCAGGACATACCGCTGTACTTAATTTAAAACATAAACTGGGAAATAAAGCAGAAATAATTGTAGTATCTCCAAATAGAAATTATCAATGGGTACCTTCAAATATCTGGGTAGGTGCTGGTTATATGAAACCCGAACAAGTATATTTTGAGCTTGCTCCTGTATATAAAAAACTTGGAG
>JALTBU010000241.1 GCA_027008345.1 Nautiliaceae bacterium
GCTATATCAATAAGAGAATTTTCATAATCATAAATTTTACTTAAAGTAGCAATTCTTGGGGGAAGTTCTTTTTTTGTGAGTTTTTTTGCAATTTCTAAGGCTTTATCTCCTGAGAGACGGACTATTGAAATAGCTCCTACACCTTTAGGAGTCGCTATTGCCGCTATTGTGTTCATATTTCTCTCCGACTATAATATATTTTTCACTATTTTTTTCTTTAATTCCGACATATTTATCGGGTAATTTTTCTCTTAAAATCTCTAAAGCTAAAAATACTAAAATTCCATCTAATGCCCTGGTTCGTCCATAACCTCTTGGTTTAATTTTTTCTTCTATAAAAAAATCTAAATACTCTTTTAATTTTTCTTTTTGCGTTTCTAAAAATTCTGCTATTTCAAGTCTTACTTTAAATCCATATTTTTGATGAATCCAATTATAAAGCATATAATTTAAAGCATTATAGCGATACCCTTCTTTTCCTATTAAAAGTGCCGCATCTTCTCCTTCTATTTTTATAAAAATTGTCTCTTCATTATATTTTGAAACTTCGCTGATATTTACATCAAAACAAGATTTTTCAAATAAAGAAATTAAATCTTTTTTAATAATTTCTATTAATTTTTCAATATCTAAATAATCATCAACTTCAATAATTGCATTTTTGCTAAAAAGTCCAAAAACTCCTTTTGAAGGAGCTTGTATAATTTGAGCTTCAACCTCACTGACAGAACAATGAAGATATTCAGCCGCTTTTATATACGCTTCTTCTAGTGTTTTTGCTTCTATTCTCAATTTTTAGCCTTTTTTTTAGCTTCCATAACTTTATTAATAAACCATTGTTGAGCGATAGATAAAATATTGTTTGTGGTCCAATAAAGCACAAGACCTGCTGGGAATGTTGCCATCATAATAGTAAAAATAACCGGCAAAAATTTAAATATTTTTTCTTGCATTTTATCTTGGAAATTACTAGGAGTTAATCTTTGATGGAAATACATACTAACTCCCATTAATACAGGTAAAATAAAATAAGGGTCCATTACACTTAAATCGTGTATCCATAAAAATGACGCACCTTTTAGCTCAATCGCATATAATAAAAGTTTATAAATTCCATAAAAAATAGGAATTTGAAGTAAAAGAGGCAAACATCCTCCAAGAGGATTTGCTCCGTGTTCTTTATAAAGCTTCATCATATGCATTTGAAGTTTTTGAG
>JALTBU010000242.1 GCA_027008345.1 Nautiliaceae bacterium
CATATTTTGAAATACATGTGATAGTGTCTTTATTTTTTAAAAGTTCTTTAATCTCTAAAAATCCCGAAAATTCCATAAAAATGTTTAAATCTTTATATTCTCCTAAGGCATTTAAAAACATATCTCTAGTACCTGAGCCTTCTTCTCTTAAAAGCCATTTTTTGTTTTTTAAAGTATCAATAAACACTTCATTTTCATATTTTTCAGAACTTACCACAATAAGTTCATCTTCTCCGATTTTTTCTTTTATTATGTCTTTATCATCAATTTCTCTTTCTATAAAGCCAATGTCAATTTTCCCTTCTTTTATATTTTTTATAATCTCTTTTGAATTTTGCGTCTCTTTATAGATTTTTACATTTGGGTAATTTTCTAAAAAATCAAATATAATTTGAGGAATTATAAAAGTTCCTATTGTCTTGCTTGCCTGAATTTTAAGATTACCTGAGATTTTTTCTTTTTTAAAAAATTCTTTTGAATCTTTGAGGGCTAAAAAATGATTTAGCGTTTTTTCTTTGAATATTCTTCCTCTTTCATTTAAAACAAGTTTTTTACCTATTCTGTCAAATAGTTTTTCTCCTAAATCTTCTTCAAGCGATTTAATGGCAAGTGAAACGGCTGATTGGGAGAGTCCCTTTTCTTTTGCTACTTCGCTTACATTTGGATTTTCGCTTAAAGCGAAAAAGAGTTCAAGTTCTTTGAAAGTCATTTTCTTCCTTATTAAAAATTTTAATCATTATAATTTAAATTATTTATTTTGTAAATAAAATTTATTTTTTTAAAATTACACAAAAAAAAGGAGATAATATGCAAATTGACTGGAAAGAAGTAGAAATATTAAATCAGATGTTTTCAAATTTTACAGAAGAGTTTTTGGCTAAAAAACCTTGCCAGGTAAAACCTGAAACACTCCTTGAATGGATTGAAAACAATGAAAAAGTTTTAATTGTGGATATCAAAACACCAAAAGAAGTTTTGCTTGTAGGATTTACACATACAGACAGTATCCACATACCTATGCATACTTTGTTTGAAAAAGAAAACCTAGAAAAAATGGCTAACAGTGATTATGAAAAAATTGTTTTGGTGTGCCGCTCAGGTCAGCGTTCACTCGTGGCAACAGCATTTTTACAAAGAATAGGGTTTAAAAATGTTTTTTCTCTTCAAGGGGGTATAATAGAATTAGTTCAACATATAAGGCCTTAAATGTTTT
>JALTBU010000243.1 GCA_027008345.1 Nautiliaceae bacterium
TAATTTATAACATTGCTAACCACACTTTTACTTATTCCAAGTTCTTTTGCAATCTGACTATAACTATAATTTTTGATAAATAAATCCCATATTTTTTTACCTATTTCTTTTTTGTCTTGCATATTTATTCCTTTCATTTTTAATTATAACATATTGTTTTATTAATAGTTAAACCTCTTAAATTTTATAAGTTATTATTATGTAACAAGTCAGGCATAGCCACCAAATTACACTTCGCTTTCACTTTAAAACTTCGCTTGGGGTCGGGCTTACGCCCTCGTGTGCTATCGCACACGCCCAAGCTCGTTTTTCGTTCGCTTCGTTCCATTTGGTTGGCTATGCCTGAGTGTTTTTGTTGTGTCAGTGTCAGCTCTTGGGTGAAAGAAAAAAAATTATTTTTCTTGATGTGGTTTGTGTTTTGTGTCTTTTGTAAAAATAATAAATACTGCTATCAAACTTATAGCTCCAATTGTTAATGCAATTATTGGGTATATTATATTATTCATTTATGTCCTCCAATTTGTCTATTTCTTTTTTTAAATAAATTGCTGAGATAATTGTTCCAATTAAAAGCAATAGTAAAGCCATTACCAAAAGAATTAATTGAATTTCATTGAGTTTAGCATAATTATTAAAAATATATCCAATTAATCCAAACTCACTACCTAACAGAAAGAATACTGCTATTTTCCATACGCCAACCCATTCTTTTTGTTTATCTAATTGACTCATATTATTCCCTCTTCTCTTGCTTGTTTTACATATTTTTGAGCTGATGCCATACTTACTTCTGCTAATGCTTTTACTTTTCTAACCGTAACTTTTTCTCCTCTTTCTTTTAGTTCTTGGATAGCTTTATACACTTTTTCTTTTGTTGCTTCTGCTTTTTCTCTTACATATTTTTCAATGTTACCTTTTCCTATTTTTTTACCAGCCATTTTTTGCCTCCTTCTAACTTCTTTCTTATACTCTTCATAAGGTAGATTTCTAATTTTTTCAAACCCCATACTTCCAATATTCCAATGTGCTTTTACATTCCAGCCATTGATTTCATTTCCTCTATTAAATCCATTGTTGTATTTAGTTACGCTTTTTGCAATTTTCACTAACTCTTTTTCTTCTAGTGGCTCTTTGATTTTTTTATTTAATTCTCTTGTAACTTCTAAGACCTCCTTAAAATTTTTACTATTGCAATATAACATAGTGTTATACC
>JALTBU010000244.1 GCA_027008345.1 Nautiliaceae bacterium
CTTCAAGCGCTTTTAAAAATTCATTTACATCTTCATCAATTTCAGGTTCTTGATATTGAATTTCTATATTGTGAAGAATTTTCATAGTCTCTATTTTAATTCTTTCAATAAGCTCTTGGAAAAGTTGAAAACTCTCTTTTTTATATTCAACAAGAGGATCTTTTTGGTTGTAGCCTCTTAGTCCTATACCCGTTTTCATAATATCCATCATATAAAGATGGTCTCTCCAAGATTCATCAAGTACTTGAAGCATAATTTGTCTAAATGCTTTATTTTTTTCAGCTTCATCTACATCTTTGAATTTTTCTTCAAATTTTTCTTTAAGAGTTTTAATGAGATATTCTTTTAATTCATCATAATCTTTTTTAAGTTCACTTTCATCAAAATCAATTCCGGTATATTCTTTAAGGTGAGCTTTGAGTTTAGTTGTGTCAATATCATCCTTGTCCATACCTTCTAACACATCACTGATTGAGAGTATATAATTTACAAAATCTTCTCTCATTTCATCTATTTTTTTGCTTATGTCATAATTTGGATCAAGCAGTTGATCTCTGAATTTATAAATAACTTTTCTTTGTTCATTTGCAACATCGTCATATTTAAGAATATGCTTTCTTGCTTCAAAATGCATAGATTCAACTTTTTTCTGTGCTTTTTCTATTGAGCGGGTTACTATTTTAGAATCAATATGCTCACCTCTTTCAATCCCGAGTCTGTCCATAATATTTTTGATTCTGTCACTTCCGAAGATTCTTAGCAAGTCATCTTCAAGCGATAAATAAAACTGACTTGCTCCAGGGTCCCCCTGTCTTCCTGATCTACCTCTTAGCTGATTGTCAATTCTTCTACTTTCATGTCTTTCAGTACCGATTATGTAAAGACCTCCAAGTTCTTTTACTTCATCATCTATTTTAATATCAACGCCCCTACCGGCCATATTAGTAGCAACTGTAACAGCACCTTTTTGACCTGCTTTTGCAATAATTTCTGCTTCTTTTTCATGGTGTTTTGCATTAAGTACAGTATGAGGAATACCTTCTTTTTTAAGAAGTCTGCTTAAATATTCGCTTTTTTCAACACTTGTAGTACCTATAAGTACCGGCTGACCTTTTTTGTGAAGTTCTTTTACTTTTTTTACAACAGCTTCAAATTTCTCTTCTGCTGTTTTATATACAAGGTCATTTAAATCTTTTCTTATTACAGGTTTGTTTGTAGGTATGCTTATAACTTCAAGCCCGTAAATTTCAAGAAATTCAGTCGCTTCTGTCTGAGCCGTACCTGTCATACCGGCTAATTTTTCATACAATCTAAAATAATTTTGGTATGTAATTTCTGCAAATGTTTGAGATTCTTCCTGGATTTCTACACCCTCTTTTGCTTCAAGCGCCTGATGAAGCCCCTCACTGAATCTTCTTCCTTCTGCAATTCTTCCTGTAAATTCATCTACAATTAAAACTTCACCGTTTCTTACGATATAATCTTTTCCGTTTTGAAAAAGATAATTGGCTTTAAGAGCCTGGTCAAGATGATGAGCCAAAATTGCATTATCAGGGTCATATAAATTATCAACTCCAAATAATTCTTCTGCTTTTTTAAGACCTTCTTCAGTTAAAAGCACAATTCTGTCTTTTTCATCAACTGTAAAATGTTTTTCTTTTTCAAGCTGTTTTGCAACTTTATCAGCCTTTATATAATTTTCTTCTCTTTTACTTGCAGGTCCTGAAATAATAAGAGGAGTTCTTGCTTCATCAATTAAAATAGAGTCAACTTCATCGACAATAGCATAATAATGCCCTCTTTGAACTTTTTGTTCTATGTCAAACGCCATATTATCTCTAAGGTAATCAAATCCAAGCTCTGTGTTTGTGGCATAAGTTACATCACACGCATAAGCCGCTTTTCTTTCATAATCTTCCATACCACCTACAACCACACCTGTACTGAATCCGAAAAATTCATAAAGTTTACCCATCTGTGCAGCGTCTCTTTGCGCCAGGTAATCATTTACTGTTACTACATGAACGCCTTTTCCAAGTATTGCATTTAGCACAACAGGAAGGGTTGCCACGAGTGTTTTCCCCTCACCTGTTTTCATCTCTGCAATTCTTCCTTCATGCAATACCATTCCACCTATCAGCTGAACATCAAAATGCCTCATTCCAAGCACTCTTTTTGAGGCTTCGCGAGTCATTGCAAATACTTCATTAAGATATTTATTTAATGTCTGCTGTTCATCTGCTCCGTTTTTAACTTCTTCTAAAATTTTTTCTTTAATATTATTAAATTCGTTTTTTATCTCTTCATCGCTCATTTTTTCATATTTAGGTTCAAGTGCATTAATTTCTTTTACTCTTTTTTGATATCTTTTAAGTTCTCTGTCATTTCTTGTACCTAAAATTTTCCTAAATACTGTTTTTACCATACAAAAGGCCTTTAAAACTTTTTTGTTATAATAACATAAAACACCAAGGATATAAATGAAAAAATTATTAGTGTTATTATTCATAATTGTTGCATCATACAGTTTAACATTGCCCAAAAATTACGAAGCAAATTTCACTCAGACAATAACCGATAAAAATAAAAAGCTTAAATATACGGGAGAAATTTTTTATAAAAACGGAAAAATATTATGGAAATACAACTATCCCGTGCAAAAATTTATCTGGATAACTGATAAAGTATATGTTTACGAACCGGACTTGCTTCAAGTTACAATTTCTCCAAAACCTAAATTTACTCTTCCAAACATTGTAAAAAATGCAAAAAAAATAAAAGAAGATATTTATGAAGCAAAAATCGACAACAAAAATGTAGTTTTTAAATTCGATAAAACATTACAATTTTTAAAATATAAAGACCAGATGGGAAATTTGGTTACTATTAAATTTACCAACCAAAAAGTAAAAGATATCAACGATTCACTGTTTATACCCAAATATCCAAAAGATGTGGATATAATCTATCAAAGATAGTTTTTTGCTATTCTTTTTATCTCCTCATAAACCTTGTCAAAATCCGCACTGTAAACCCTTGTATCAAAAACTGTTGTCATCATATTTGTATCCCTTTTAAATCTCGGGACCATATGAAGATGAATATGTCCTGGTATCCCGGCACCTGCATCAAATCCCAAATTCCAACCCATATTAATCCCATCTGCCCCAAAATCTTTTAGTATTTTACATCCCTTTTGTGCCATTTTGGCAATATGTGTAACTTCTTTTTCATTCAAATCTTCATATTCGCCAATATGCCTATTTGGAATAATCATAAAATGCCCAGGATTATAAGGAAATCTGTTCATTACAAAAAAACATATATCATCCCTGTAAAATACCTGATTTTCTGCGTCAAATTCAGGAGAATTTGCAATACCGCAAAAGACACACTTTTCATTTATTTTTTTATTGTTTATATGATATTTTCTTCTCCACGGTGCATAAAGTCTATCCATATAAAACCTTTAAATGTTTTTCATCTAAATCAAAAAGATTCTTAATATTCTCTTTTGTTAAAATATCCTTACCCTCTTTAAAAATTTTACCATCTTTTAACATAACAATATAATTAAAATGACCAAGCTCGTCAAAATTATGTGTAATGTATATAATTTTTTTGTTTAGTGAAAAAATAAAATCAAGAAGTTCAATTTTGTTTTTTATATCAAGTCCGTTTGTAATCTCATCAAAACAAAGTATTTTTGGATTATGAACTATTGCTCTTGCTATCATTGCCCTTTTAAGCTCGCCAAGAGACAAAGTAGAAATATTTTGATTTGGATTTAATTTAAATTTTTCTAAAATTTCATATGTTTTATCAATTTCATCTTTACTGAAATCATAAAAATTGTAAACAAGCAATGCTCTTTTAAATGAACTAATAACTGCATCAAAAATAGTAATGTTTTCATTTCTATAAAAATATTCAAGCTCGCTGTTTACAACTCCAAAAACTTCCCTTGCCTCATTTAAGGTCAATGTTTTACCAAATACTTTTCTTTTAAAGAGTTTTTCAGGATAAAGACTATGAGTTATTACATTTAATAAAATAGATTTTCCACTTCCATTTGGTCCTAAAATCGCAAATGAATCTTTAATATTTAGCTCAATTTCAATATTTAAATGTTTAAAAGACACTTCTATCATTTTAACTCTTTATGTGTTGGCTTTGTAATTATATTTAATTTTAATATTTCAATAATGTTAATTGCAATATATTATGCAAAGTAAA
>JALTBU010000245.1 GCA_027008345.1 Nautiliaceae bacterium
ATCAACATATTTTTCAAAAAATTTATCTACGCTAAGTCCTTCAAGCATTCCAATGACAAACATTGAAAACATCTCTTTTAATTTTTCATCTTTTACAAGATAAAGCATATCATATCCAAGCTGTTTGGCTTCATCAATTGCACCCTCAGCCCAAAGTTCAAGCATATATTCAAACATCGCCCTTATTACTGCTTTGTCAATTGGATTGTTAGCATCTAAAAATTCATTTTTTTCAAATTTTTCATTAATTATTTTTATAGCATCTTCTAAAATACTTCTAAAAACTTCTTCAATTTTTTCGTCTTCGTTTTTATGTAGTAGTTTTTCAAGCTCATTATATTTTTCAACTATATTCATAATAATTCCTTTATTATTTTTAATGCTTTTTTTGTTTTTTCAGCCTCATAAACAAGTGCAATTCTTACATACCCTTCACCTGCCCCGTTTCTTCCCATAAAACGTCCAGGCATTACTTTTACACCTTTTTGATAGGCTTTAATTGTAAAATCAATATCATCACCTACTTCAAGCCAAATATAAAAAGTGGCTTTTGGAGGATTAATTCCTAAAATCTCTTTTGCAATTTCAAAATTTTCTTTATATTTTTTTCTAAACTCTTCAACATGAGAATCTTCGCTCCATGCTTTTGCCGCCGCCATTTGAAGAGGAAGTGATACGGCACATCCCACATATGTTCTAAATTGAAGATATTTTTTTAATATTTCACCTTCTCCTGCAATAAATCCGCTTCTAAGCCCTGGGGCTGAACTTCTTTTTGAGATTGAGTTTATTGCAAGTATATTTTTAAAACTTTTATTTCCGACTTTCAAAGAAGCCTCTAAAATACTTGGAGGCTTTTCATCAAAATATAGCTCACTGTAACATTCATCATTTAATATTACAACATCATTTTTAAGGGCATACTCAACCCACTCGCAAAGCTCATCCATATCCATTACACTTGCCGTTGGGTTATTTGGCGAATTTAAAATAATAAAATCTTCATCACCATCAAGCTGAGAGATGGTGTTTTTAAAATTGTTTTCTTTTGTAAGAGGCATATAATTTATCCTGCTTCCAGCAGCAATCGCAGCACCTTCATATATCTGATAAAATGGATTTGGAAAAGCCATTTTTTTAGGTCTGAGAAACAGAGGAAAATTAAATAAAACTTCTCTTGTACCATATGTTGGAATAAGCTCATTCT
>JALTBU010000246.1 GCA_027008345.1 Nautiliaceae bacterium
TGTGGTGTTTTGAATCTATTGTGTGATATAGTTTAACGCCAAAATATGTTCCTATAAGGCTTGCAAAACCTATTGTAAAACCTTCTAAATAATTTATATGACCTGCTATGCTTTGTGAAATAAATCCTGAAATAGATGAAAAAACTACAAAAAATAGACTAAGAGATACAGTTGTTTTAAGTTTATATTTTAAAAATCCTACAAGAATAGGAGTTATAAGTATTGCTCCTCCAACTCCCACACTTATGGCGATTGCACCTACAAATAAACCTATAAAAAAAAGTTTTTTGTTATCAATCGGAGGCTCATCGTGAGGCTCTTTTACAGTAATAAAAAATCTTATTATGGCTATAAATACAAGAGTTAAAAATATGGCACCTAAAACTTCTTTGCTTGTATGCTTTACAATAAATCCACTCAATGACGCCCCGAGAGCACCTCCTAAGGCAAGAGAAAGACCGTTTTTTACTTTAAGGAGTCCTTTTTTATAATTCAAATATGAGCCATATATTGAGCTCATCATCATCTGTGTTACACTAATTCCAATAGCTTCTTTGAGCCCAAATCCTAAAAACAAAAGCATAGGTACAAGTATAGTCCCGCCACCGACTCCTAAAAATCCGCTGAAAAAACCTGTTATAATTCCTATAATTATTGCACTAATCAAACTAAACCTTTTTTGATAAAATTATATAATAATGTCAAGGAGAATGAATGGAAAAGTTTTTTGTCAAAGCGGCTGAGAATTTTGCAAAAAGTATAGGAGCTGAGTTAGACCACTGTAAAAATGAGCCAAAAGAGGGTTATGTAAGCGAAATAGATATAAGAGGAGATGAAAATCTTGATATTTTTCTTGTACTTCCAAAAGATGTGCTTGATAATGTAAGTGAACTGTTATTTGGTGATATGGATTATGATGTTGAAGATTTAAGTAAAGAAATAGCAAATTTGATAGTAGGTAATGCAAAAGTTCTTGCAAGTGAAGAAAATATTCATTTTGATATCTCAACGCCTAAATTTCATAAAAACATAAATGTAAATTATGATAAAAAATTAGATTTAAGTATTCAAGGAAAATGTTTTTCTATCCTTTTTAAGGAAATTTAATGGAAAAAGAAATTAATTTAGAAGAACTTGAAAAACTTTTAGAAGAAGTGATTCCTGATTATTCGGATCTACTTGATACGGAAGTATTGTTTGAAAGTGATCTTGGAAGGATTGAAATGAGTTTAAGAGAAATTCTTAAATTACAAAGGGGGAGTGTAATTGATTTGCATAAACCTGCTGGCGAGAGTGCGGAAGTGTATGTTAACGGCAGGATCATAGGAAAAGGGGAGGTTATGGTGTATGAAAAAAACCTTGCAATAAGACTTAATGAAGTTCTTGATGCTAATTCATTAATTTATTATCTAACAAGAGAGGAAAAATGAAAAAAATAATTATTTTTTTAGCGGTAATACTTTTTGGAAGCAATCTTGTAAATGTGAATTTTTTCCCATCTCAAAATAAAGTGGATATTCTTTTGTCTCTTGATTCAAAATTCCAAGGCAAAGTTTTGAACGATGGTAAAAATGCTTTTTTAATTACAAATGTAAAATCAAATCGTGATTATGAAAAAAATTTTGATAATTTTTTTATAAAAAAAATAAAAATTTCACCTAAAAATAATGATATTTTAATAGAATTAAATACAAAAACTAAATATAAAACATCAGTAGCACTGACACCTGACGGATACGGACTTAGATTTAGAATCAAAAGTTTAGATGTTAAACCTAAAAACGAAGTTTTAAATATTAAAAATCCGCAGGATAGTTTGGATTATTTCAGTTATATTATAGCTCTTGCTATTTTAATAATTCTCGCTTTGATACTTTGGATTATAAGAAAAAAAGTTATAAAAAAACTACCGGTTAAAAGCGGAATGAATATTTTATTTCAAAAACCTCTTGATGCAAAAAACAGAGTGGTTTTAATGGAATTTAACGGCAGAAAATATCTTGTGATTGTGGGTAATAGCAATATTTTACTTGATATTTTTGATGAAAATATGGTAAATGTAACCACAAAAAATGATTTTGACAATTTTTTAAACACTGAAATGAGTGAAAAAATTGATAATTTACAAAAATATATAAAAAATGCTGAAAAATTAAAGGAGTTTGATGAAAAAATTTGATGTAATTGTTGTGGGAGGCGGACATGCAGGTATTGAAGCTGCACATGCTGCTGCTAAAATGGGTAAAAAAACTCTTCTTTTAACTATGCTTGTAGAACAAATCGGAGCTGCAAGCTGTAACCCTGCAATCGGAGGACTTGCAAAAGGTCACTTGGTAAAAGAAATAGATGCTCTTGGCGGACTAATGGCGCTTGCTACGGATAATGCAGGGCTTCAATTTAGAGTACTTAATGAAAATAGAGGTCCAGCTGTAAGAGGAAGCAGAGCCCAGATAGATATGGACAGATACAGAATTTGGATGAGGGATAAAATCTTAAATACGCCCAATTTGACAGTCGCTCAGGAAATTGTTGATGAGATTTTGGTTAAAAACGGAAAAGTTGTAGGAGTTAAAACAAATCTTTTAAATGAATATGAATGCAAAGCATTGATTCTTACAACAGGTACATTTATGAGAGGACTTATGCATTTTGGACCTGTAAAAATAGAAGGGGGAAGATTTCACGAACTTCCTGCAAAAAAAATAAGTAAATCTTTGGAGAATTTAGGATTTAAATTAGAGAGACTTAAAACCGGAACTACTGCAAGAATTGATGCAAGAAGTATTGATTTTTCTAAAATGGAAATTCAGCCAGGAGATGAAAATCCAAAGCCTTTTTCATTTAGAACTGACAGAAAAACATTTAATCCTAAACAACTTCCTTGTTTTGTAACATATACAAATGAAAAAACTCATGATATTATTAAAGGAAATTTTCATAGAGCACCTCTTTTTACAGGTCAGATTGAAGGAATAGGACCAAGATACTGCCCGAGTATTGAAGATAAATTAAATAAATTTCCGGATAAAGAGAGACATCATGTATTTGTTGAACCTCAGACTATGGAAGCGACAGAATATTATTTAAACGGACTTTCAACTTCACTTCCAATGGATGTGCAAGAAGATTTTATTCATTCAATTCCGGGTCTTGAAAATGCAAAAATAGTCAGATTTGGATATGCGATTGAGTATGATTTTATTCAGCCGACAAATCTTAAACATTCACTTGAAACAAAAGAGATAGAAGGGCTTTTCTTTGCAGGTCAGATAAACGGTACTACCGGATATGAAGAAGCAGCCGCTCAGGGTATAATGGCAGGTATTAATGCGGCACTTAAAATAGATGAAAAAGAGCCTTTGATTTTTAGAAGAGATCAGGCTTATATAGGGGTGCTTATTGATGATTTGGTTACAAAAGGGACAAATGAACCATACAGGATGTTTACAAGCAGGTCTGAGTACAGACTTCTTTTAAGAGAAGACAATGCAATACTAAGACTTGGGAAATACGGATATGAGCTTGGGCTTCTTGATGAAAGGACTTACAAAAGAGTTCAAAAACTTCAAGAAGAAATTGATAAAGGAATGAAATATCTAAATGAAACATTTGTAACGCCAAACAAAGAGATAAATGCAACACTTGAAAGTATGGGTGAAGATAAAATTCAAAATAAAATGGAACTTAGAAAAATTGCAAGCAGGCATACGTTTGATAAAGAAAAACTTTTAAAAATTGCTCCTGAATTAAAAGATTTAAGCGAAGAAGCGCTTGAACAGATTTTAATTGAGGCAAGATATCATCATTATATCCAAAAACAAAAAGCCCAAATTGATAAAATGAAAGAGATGTTAAGAATAAAAATTCCTGAGAATTTTGAATATAAAGGAATCCCGGGACTTAGCCGTGAAATTGTTGAAAAGCTTGAAAAATTCAGACCTTCAACACTGTTTCAGGCAAGTGAAATCAGTGGGGTAACTCCGGCTGCCATTGATATTATTCATCTTTATATAAATATGAGGAAAAATAAGAAATGATAAATTTTATAAGAAACAAAGAACTTGAAAAAAAAATAATTGACTATTTAGCTAATAAAGGTGCTAAAAAAATTGAGTTTTTCGGTTCGTATGTTCGAGGAGAGAAATACAATGATATTGATATTATAGTGGAATTTGATAAAAAAATTTCCCTTTTGGATTTTGTCGGTTTTCAGATGGACTTAGAGAAATTGA
>JALTBU010000247.1 GCA_027008345.1 Nautiliaceae bacterium
TAAAAAAAGAAGCTCTTAAAAGAGCGGCTAACGGAATTATTTTTATTGATGAAATAGATAAAATTGCAGCAACAGGAAATACAAGACAAGACCCAAGTAAAGAAGGGGTTCAAAGAGATTTACTTCCGATAGTAGAAGGAAGTACTGTTAATACGAAACACGGCTATATAAATACAGACCATATTTTATTTATAGCAGCGGGGGCTTTTCACGTAAGTAAACCAAGCGATTTAATTCCAGAACTTCAAGGAAGATTTCCTCTAAGGGTTGAGCTTAATTCTTTAGATGAAGAGGCTTTATATAAAATTTTAACAACACCTAAACATTCTTTAATTAAACAATATCAAAAACTTCTTGAAGTTGAAGAAGTTGAGCTTATTTTTGAAGAAGAGGCATTAAGAGAAATTGCAAAATTTGCATTTTTAGCCAATGAAAAAACAGAAGATATAGGGGCAAGAAGACTTCATACTGTAATAGAAAAAGTATTAGAAGATATCAATTTTGATGCTGATGAGTATAAAGGCAGTGAATTTGTTATTACTAAAGATTATGTAAATAAAAAATTAGACGATATAGTAGAAAATGAAGAAATAACAAA
Source organism: Nautiliaceae bacterium (assembly GCA_027008345.1). Classification (GTDB taxonomy): domain Bacteria; phylum Campylobacterota; class Campylobacteria; order Campylobacterales; family Nautiliaceae; genus JALTBU01. The sequence goes on from JALTBU010000247.1 coordinate 599, forward strand.
ATATATTTTATAAAATGGAGAAAAATATGCCAAAAAGCGGCTTTGTTGGAATTTTAGGAAAACCAAATGCTGGAAAATCAACTCTTCTTAATTGGCTTTTAGGAGAAAAAATAGCTTTAGTTTCTCCTAAAGCAAATGCAAGCAGAAAAAGAGTAAATGCAATAGTTATGCATAACGATAATCAAATAATTTTGCTTGATACGCCAGGGCTTCACGAAAAAGAAAAACTGCTTAATAAATTTATGCTAAAAGAAGCCTTAAAAGCATTAAGCGATAGCGATTTAGTTTTGTTTTTAGCAGATGTTAGGGATAATTTAGAAGGATATAAATGGTTTTTAGAATTAAACAAAAAAAATATTCCTCATATTGTAGTTTTGACAAAAACCGATTTAGTATCTGATGATGAAGTTGAAGAAAAAATAAAAGAGTATAAAAATTTAGCAAAAGCATTAGATGTAATTCGAATAAGTGCCGTAAGCGGAAAAGGAAAAGAAGAACTTTTAGATACAATTATCAAATATTTACCTGAACACCCTTATTATTATGACCCTGAAATTATTTCTACAGAAAATATAAGAGATATTTATAAAGAATTAATTA
>JALTBU010000248.1 GCA_027008345.1 Nautiliaceae bacterium
TTTTCTGTAAGAGGTCTAAGCCTTGTCCCAAGTCCTCCCACCATAAGAATCACTCTATTTGGATATTCTTTTGGTTTTAATATTTCATCAAGCAACATAATTTTTACAACTTTTCCATCTTTATCAACAACAGGTACTTGATAAATTTTTTTGGAAATACACAAATTAATTATATTTTCTTTATTTTCATCAATCGAAACAGTTAAAGGATTTTTAAAATATACATCTTTGATACTCTCTTCTAAACTTTTACCTTTTAAAATTGCTCTTCTTATATCTCCATCTGTAATGGTCCCTAATAACTTATCATTTTCATCTACCACAAGAGCAATTTTCACAGCTCCGCTGTCAATAATTTTTAACGCTTCTTTAATTGTTGAATTGGGTGAAAGTTTTATTTTTTCAATATTCATTGATAACCTTTATGTCATAAAATCTTTTCTTAATAAGATTTTTTACATCAGTATTTTTTAATATTTTTATGATTTTTTTACTTGGAAATCCATCTTGCTCATAAGGATTTTTTACATTTTTCAACATATCCTGAAATTCTGTTGAATATAATTTTGCAAATGCTTTTTGTATTGACTCTTTTTTAGGCTCACAGTCTATAACACTTTTGGCTTTGATTCTCCCCTTTTGCCTGTCACCAATATTTATAGTCCCTATTTTAAAAGAAGGGGCTTCCAATATACCACTCGAAGAGTTTCCTACCGCTGCATCAACAAACTGCAAAGCACTTAAATATCTGAGTTGTCCTAACGAAGTAAAAGCTATTGCTTTATTTTTATTTTTTGTCACATATTCATCTATCATTTTATTTATAATTCTTCCATCAGTATCCGCATTTGCTTTTGTAAAAATAATATTAGTATCATCAAGCTCATCAATGGCACTTAATAATTCATTGAATTGCTCTTTTGCAGTTGCATTTTCCAATGTAACAGGATGAAAAGTAACTAAAATATTTTTCTTATTAAGTTTAAAATTTATTGACTTTTCAAATTCTTCTTTTGATAAAAGTTTTAATCTTTTTATATTTTCAATACCCATAGCACCTACATTAAAAACTCTATTTGGCTCTTCTCCCAGTTGAATAACCCGTTTTCTGTATTCCTTAGTAGATGTAAAATGCAAATGACTCATTTTTGTAATTGAATGTCTAAATGCTTCATCAACAGCACCTTGTGTAACTTC
>JALTBU010000249.1 GCA_027008345.1 Nautiliaceae bacterium
AAATGTTTGATGAAAAACAGGTTAAAAAATTACAACAACTATTAGCTATTAAAAATAAAGACAATGCAACACTATTTGCATACAGACTACAAAAATTTTTAGAAAAAAGCGGAATTAAGCAAGGGGCTATTATTAAAGGCATTAATATCATCTTGCAAGATATACACGAGAAAGAAAAATCAGATGCAAAAGAAAAAATAAAAGTAAATCTAAAAGGGATAAAACACCCCGTATTAAAAAAATACGGAGTAGAAATTATAAAGCTATATCAAGAGGGACTTGGTGCAAGAAGAATTAGAAAACTATTGGAAATGGAGCATAAAGCAAAAATATCTCATATGGCAATACATAACTTTTTAAAACAACAAAAGGAAGAAAATGCCAAATCTTAAAGGTAGCACATTTGATAAACAAATAAGAAGTGCTTTCTATCGTGTTTTAGCACTTGGCGAAGGTAGGCATCATATGCAAAATAATAATTTAACTCATTCTATTGCGTTAGCTGAAAAAAGAGAGATGTATTTAAGAGATTTTAAGGAGTATTTAGAACAAAACGGCATCACAGAGGGGAAACTTAACCTTTATATGACAGAGGAAATAGTTAGAGACTTTTTAGAAGAAAGAACGGATAATTTAAGTGCAAAATCTGCCCTTGATTATGTAACAGGATTTAACTCTCTTATGAAGGGTTTGGAACAAGCAAATATTGATATTCCATCAAATCCAAATCAAAATGATTATTTAAAAGATTTTAGGGAAGAATTAAGAGCTGAAATGAAAGAGCTTGAAATTGAAAGCGGTCGTTATATCCAAGATTTAGAGCAAAAATTAGAGGAGCTGAAAGAAATCCGTTATGAAAGCTATACAATAGCAAAGCTCCAAGCTGAAACAGGATTAAGAGTTAATGAAGCGATGGAAGTTGCGAAAAATTTCTCACAATATTACAACGAGGAAACGGGCAAATTAGAGGGAGTTATAGGCAAAGGTAATCACGAATACCAACCAAAAGAAATAAGCTATCAATTAGCCCAAGAAATCCAAAAAATGGAAAATATACCAAGTTATAGTCAATACAATAGAGATATAAAAGAAGCTGGAATAAATAGAAGCCACGATTTTAGAGTTACTTATGCAAAAGACTTATTGCAACATAAATTAGAACAGGGGAAAGAGTATAAAATAGCTTTAAAAGAAGT
>JALTBU010000250.1 GCA_027008345.1 Nautiliaceae bacterium
TGTATCTTCAAGCATTTTTATATAAAGATTATATCCAATACCTTTAATCTGACCTGATTGCTCTGCTCCTACAATATTCCCGCCGCCTCTGATTTCCAAATCTTTCATTGCAAGGACCTGACCGCTTCCAAGAAATGAATTTTCTTCAAGAGCAATAAGTCTTTTTTTTGCATCTTCGCTTAAATTTTCTTTATCTTTAACAAGAAAATATGCATATCCTTCATACTTTCCTCTTCCAACCCTGCCTCTTATCTGATGCAAATCCGCTATTCCGAATTTATCTGCATTTTCTACTATTACGGTATTTACATTTGGGATATGAATACCGCTTTCTACTATTGTAGTAGTAAGTGCTAAATCATATTTTCCGTTTATAAAATCCACAAGTCCTTTTTCTATCTGAGTGGGAGTAAGTTTTGCATGAAGCACTAAAATCCGAAGATTTGGAAGTATGTTTTGAAGCTCTTTTTTCTTTTGTTCGATATAAGCAATATTATTATAAATATAAAAAACCTGTCCTCCTCTTCTAATTTCTCTTAAAATTGCTTCTTTAATTAAATTTTCATCCCACTCTTTTACAAATGTTTTTGTCTCTTTCTTACCCTTAGGAGCACTTTCAAGAGTTGATATTGATTTAATCTGACTTAGTGCCATATTAAGCGTTCTTGGAATAGGAGTTGCCGACATATAGAGTGTATGAATATTTTCTGCCATCTCTTTTAATTTTTCTTTTTGTTTAACTCCGAATTTATGCTCTTCATCAATTATCAAAAGTCCGAGATTTTTATATTCTACATTAAGCCCGGCATGGGTTGAGATTAAAATATTAATTTCTCCGTTTTTTAATTTTTCTAAAATCTCTTTTTTTTCTTTGCTTGTTGTAAATCTGTCAAGTTTTGCTATTTTAATCTCCGGATGAGTGGCAAATCTTTCTTTAAAACTTTCATAATGCTGATTTACCAAAATTGTGGTAGGTGCAATAACAGCCACCTGATATCCGCTTTTTGCCACAATAAAGCTTGCAACCATTGCAACTTCCGTTTTGCCAAACCCTACATCACCGCTTAAAAGTCTATCCATAACTTTTGTTTTAAAATCACTTATAATCTCTTCAATAGCCTTTTTCTGATCAGGCGTATGTGTAAAAGGAGCTTCATTTATAAACTCTTCCACTCCTTCAAAATTAAGCTTTATA
>JALTBU010000251.1 GCA_027008345.1 Nautiliaceae bacterium
AAAATTCAATAAGGAAATCAACAATGAAATACGACAGATGCCGTAAACTTTTTTCTAAATTTGAAAAAATGAAAAATTTAAAAGTTTTAATATGCGGCGTAGGAGGTGTCGGAGGACATGCGCTTGAGTGTCTGTATAAAAGCGGAGTAAAAAACATAACAATTATTGATTATGACACATATGATATAACCAACCAAAATAGACAAATTGGCAGTGAATTTATAGGTAGAAAAAAAGTTGAAATATTAACCCAACTTTATCCTGGAATAAAACCGATTGATATGAAACTTACACCTGAAAATATTAAAGAAATTGAATTTGAAAAATATGACATTGTCATAGATGCAATTGATGATATAAAAGCAAAAATTGCACTTATTATAAATGCATATCCGAAAATAATCTCTTCAATGGGAGCTGCAAAAAGAATAGACCCTACTAAAATAAAAATAACTTCAATATGGAAAACAGACACAGACCCTTTTGCAAGAAAAATAAGACAAGAACTTAAAAAAATAAAATTTAAAGGTGATTTTAAAGTTGTTTTCTCCACAGAAAAACCGATTGAATGCGATATGGGAAGTTTTATAGGTGTCACAGGGGCGTTTGGATTCGCCCTGTGCAGCGAAGTGTTAAAAGATTTCGTATGATTAATCGACAATAAATCCTTTGTCCCTAATATCAAGATACCATTTTGGAAGTGTATCTGTCCATTTTCTGATTTTAGGGAAGAAAGATTTAATATTATCATATACCATCGCAAAATCTTTATATTTATTTGCATATTCGTTAAGAATTTCCTGAGTAGCCTTTTTAGCCGCTTCATTAACGTCATCAGGGAAATTACCAAGAACAACATCATATTTACCGCTAAGTAATTCTTGAAGTTTAATAGCATTTTGATATTGAAATTCGTTAAATATTCTACTGTGCATCTCTCTACTTGCAGCTTCAAGAATTGCCTGATGTTCTTTTGGAAGTCTTTCAAATTTTTTCTTATTAAATGTGAGTTCAAGTATAGTTCCAGGTTCATGCCATCCTGTATAATAATATTTTGCTACTTTTTGGAATCCCATAATTAAATCTAAGCTTGGTCCAACCCATTCTGTTGCATCAATTACACCTCTTTCAAGTGCTGTATAAATTTCACCTCCTGGGATATTTACAGGTTTTACTCCAAGTCTCGCCATAACTTCTCCGCCAAGACCCGGAATTCTCATTTTTAGACCTTTTAAATCAGCCAATGATTTTATAGGTTTTCTAAACCATCCTCCCATTTGGTTACCAGTATTACCACCTCTAAATGGAATTAGATTATATCTTGCATAAAGTTCTCTCCAAATATCCATTCCACCTGCAAAATCAAACCATGCTTCAACTTCATCAGATACCATACCAAAAGGAAACGCACTGAAAAGCGAAAAAGCCATATTTTTGCCCTTCCAATAATAAGGCCCTGAATGGAAACCGTCAATAAGTCCCTTAGAACATGCATCAAATACACCGAGTGCCGGTACAAGCTCATTTGCTCCAAAAATCTTAACTTTTAAACTTCCGCCGCTAAGTTCTTCAACTCTTTTAGCAAACCATAATGCACCCTCACCCATAATAGGCAGAGTTTTAGGCCATGAAAGACATATTTTTAGAGTTTTTGTAGTTTTAGCATAAAGATTTGTAGTAAAAGCCGCACTCGCAGTAGCACCCACCGCAGCAGTTTTAAGAAATTTTCTTCTATCCATTCTCTCTCCTTTTTGTTTTAAGTTTATAACAAAAAAATTTTTTTATCAAAAAAAAGAGAAAAAAAGAAAGAAAGAATAAAAAAAATGTGTAATTTAGTAAAAGATTGCTATAACTGCATAAGAGATAAATATCATTAAATGAGAAAGTCCTTCAAGATAATTAGTCTCCCCGTCTTCTGTGGTTTTCCAGACAAGTAATATTGTAAGTAAAAGTGCACCGACTTGAAGAGGCGAGAAATCAAGAGTAAGTTTTACCCCCACAATAAGAGATAAAAATATTAAAATCGGCACAGTTAAAAGAATTGATACAGTACTTGCTCCCATGGCAATATTGATAACTCTTTGCATTTCGTCATTTTTTGCAGCTCTTATTGCAGTAAAAAGCTCAGGTGCAACTGTAACAAAAGCAATTAAAATACCTACAAACCCGGCTGTTAGTCCAAAACTTTTAAATACTTTTACCCCATCATCTGCAAATATTTCAGATAAAACCCCAATTAATACAAGTAAAAATATTAAAAAGAAAATTAAAAAAGCTGAACTTTTCTTATCAAAATAATAATCATCCTCATCTTCTTTTTTATATTTTTTTACCCTGCTTCTTTTTGTAAATTTGAAAAAATGAACATGAGTACCGGTTTGGAATTTGAAAATAAAAAAGTAATATATAAAAAGCAAAACAGAAATAATTATACTTGCTTTAAAAAGAGCCTCAGCAGATGAATGAAGAGATATGGTAGTAGGTACCAAAAGCATAGCAGCTGCAACAAAAAGAACTGTTGTATAACTTGCCGAAGTATCTTCGTTGTGTTCTTGTTCTTTGAAATTAAGTCCTCCTACAAATACGGCTAGACCCAGAAGGGCATTCAAATCCACCAACACCGTTGCAACAATACCGTTTTTAACTGTATCCATAACTTCCGGATGATTTTTTGCTTCAAGCACCACCATAAAAAGTATCAAAATTTCAACAAGTACCGCACTGAAAGTCAACACCAGACTACCAAAAGGCTCTCCAAATCTCTCAGCTAATATTTCAGCAATTTCTGATATTGTAACAGCAAGAGAGCCTATCCCCACGGCTGCAAAGATTGTAGCTAGAATTTCAAAATGATAATAATGAAAAAATATTGCAAGAGGCAAAGTAGTAAAACCTGTGATTATATCCCAATAATCAATCAAAACATCACTTAATGAATGTTTCCGCTGTTCGTTCAATCTAACTCCTTAAAAAATGATTGGCTTTTTTTATAAAATAAACATCGCCAAAATTTTTAAAAAATTCATATGATTTTTTTAAAGCGATAATTTTATCATATTCACCAAGAAAAATTTCAATTTTCACATCTTTAATCTGCTCTACTTTTTCCCAGTTAAAAGTAAATAATTTATATAAATCTTCTTCACTGCACTCACAAATTTGAATATTTTCTTCATTAATTATCCATTTTCCATTCTCCACTTTCCATTTCAATCCCGCTTTTGTTAAAAAATTTTTAATATATAAATTTTTATCTTTTTTAAAAGCATTAATATTCAAATCTATGATTTTTTGAGGATAATCAAAAAAAGCCGGTGAGAGGAGTTGAAGTTTATCGACTCTTTTTTGAGTATTTAACACATAATCAACTGCCTTTTGTGCGCCATAACTAAACCCTGCAACTGTAAATTCTTTATCTTCAATATAATCTTTAAAAAAATTTTTATTTATATCTACGCAAAAACCGCTAAAAAATTTCATTTTTTATTTTTTCTATATCTTCTTTATGAATTACTTCATTTTTAAGCATTGTTTCATATGCTTTTTCGATAATTTCTTTATTACTCGCATATAAAACTTTTGTTTCTTTGTATGCAATTTCTAAAATTTTTGCAATTTCACTCTCATCGCCTACTACATTTTCACCCATTCCATAATCTTTAATCATTTGTATTGCTATTTCTCTTGCTTTTTTTAAATCTTTATGGGCATTTGAAAATTTTTCGTTAAATTTATCTTCTACTGCAATTCGACCGGCAAGATAGGTTTCAATCTTACTCATAAGCTCGGTTTTTGAGATAATTTCTTTATCTTCTTCTTTAAAATCATCTTTAACAAGTGAAATTCTCTCAAAATCCACACCCAGCCAATGAGCTATAACAGCTTTTGCTGATTGATAATAACTTAAAATTTCTTTTTCTTTGTCACTGTATGTGTTTAATCTTTTTTTCCCTATCAAGACTTTATCTTTGACAGCGTAAAAATCCTCTTCTTCAAGATAAGGCTTGTTTTGTTTTAGGGCGTGAATACTAGCCTCATTTACCAAACTTGCAAGTGCAGCCCCGCTAAAACCTACTGTCATTTTGGCTATGTTTTCAAGATTTCCTTTAAAAGGTTTATTCTTCATATGCACTTTAAGAATTTCAAGCCTGTCGTTAAGTCCAGGAAGTTCTACAAACACACGCCGAT
>JALTBU010000252.1 GCA_027008345.1 Nautiliaceae bacterium
GCTTCTTCTAATTCTCTTTGATGGATGTTTCTTCCTGTCCCGTTTCCTCTTGCACCCCCTATATGAATTTGTTCATGTAATTCTTTTAAAAACTCAATTTCATCTATTTTTTTACCACCTTCACATAAAACTCCTGTATTTCCAGCAGCTTCTACTGCTTCTTTTAGAAGTTCTGGTTTAAATTTTCCATTTTCATATGGAACTTTTACCTTAGCAAAGTCTGCTCCAAGGCAAGTAGCAACTCCGGCAGCTCCGGCAATTAAATGAGGGTCGTGTTCATCACTTATAAATCTTCCTTTTGGATACATCCAAAGAACTGCAATCATTCCTTCTTTATGAGCTTTATGGACAATCTCGGCAGCTTCTCTAAGCATACTATGTTCATGCTCGCTTCCAAGATAAACAGTATATCCTACTCCTACAATATTAATACCGCTATAATTTTTAAATTCAATCACATCTTCAACATCATACCAGTTTTGAGAGTATGGGTCTTTTGCTTCATATGGAATAATATTTGTTTTTGAATTTAATTTGACAAGATATGGGATTTCTGGATACTCATTTGCATATCTTGCTATAAGTCCCATTTGTGTAGCAAATACGCTTATTTTTGCCTTGCTTGCTATTTCAAACAGGTGTCTTGGATTTGCATCATCTTTTGCAATTCCTTCTCCATAAAAATCATTATTTAAATGTTCTACTTTTTGATCACCAGCAAAAAGCATAAGTCTTCCCGTCCCGTTTGTAAGCTTATCAAGCAGTCTTAAAAATTTTTTTCTTTTCCCAGGCATTACATCTGCTGGGATTAATTTTTCTAAATCCATTATATCTCCTTTAAAGAATTTTTAAAATCATTTACAAATTTAGCCGCGTCAACTCCGTTTAATATTCTGTGGTCTATTGTGAAAGTGACTTTTATTTTATTTTCAATCAATGTTCCAAATGCCGCTATTCCAGCATCTTTATCATTAATAAGCGCTGTAAATCTTTTAACATTAAACATTCCAAGATTGCTTATTCCAAAAGTTGAGCCGCTTAAATCTTCAATTGTTAATCTTTTTGTTTTGATTGTTTTTAGCCAATCATTGATTTCTTCTAATGTTTTATTCTCAGCATTTTTAATAACGCACATATAAAGTCCATCTTCGCGAGATACTGCAACAGAAATATTTGAAGCAGGGTAGGTTA
>JALTBU010000253.1 GCA_027008345.1 Nautiliaceae bacterium
TTAAAAATTGCTAATTTTGATTTTAATCTATTTAAAAAACTTTTAACAAAAAAAGGTATCGATAGAAGTAAATATATACCTTCTGAAATTCCTGTTTTAGATACTATTGAGAGTGATTTTCAATCTTTTGCAAAAATAATACAAGAGCAGATTTTAGGACTTATTAACAATTATGATGTTGATGATGTTGACAGAATCTTTATTACAACTGAATATGGGGATATTCCCGGTATAAAAGATATGTTTGAATATCAACTACAAAAAAAAGTACTTGGTTTTGAATTTTATGAAGAATATAATTTAGATCTTTTACCGATAGATCCGTTTTTATTTTTAGGAATGCTTGAAACACATGATGCATATAAATTTAATGATTTTTCACATAACTTTTCTCTTTTTTTAAGAAAACCTACATTTTTTTATAGACCCTCAGGTCTGATTATATTAACTTTCATTATTTCTGTAATAATATTATCAGCTTATCCTTTATATTTGATAATAAACGGTTTAATATATAATAACAAATCTGAAAAACTTGAAAAAGAATCTCAAAAAATATCCATTAAAAAAAATACTCTTATTAAACAAATCAATATATTAAAAAATAAAGTATTAGTATTGAAGAAAAAAGCAGATGTTATTTCAAAAGAAATAAATGAAAATAAAAAACTCATTGAAACTTTGTATAAATTTAAATTTAGCTATTTACCAAAGTCGCAAGAACTTGTGGATATAACTAAAATAATGAATAAATATAAAATTTACCTTATAAATATGGAATATACAGATGGGGTTTATAATTTAAAAATATATTCTTATAATGATGCCAATATTGGTAAATTTATTGATGATTTAATTAACAGCGGATTTAATGTTTCGTTTGAGAATATAAAAAATAAAAACGGAAAATATTACACCCTGATTAGGATTGAAGAATGAAATTATTAGAAAAAATTGACAATTATTTTTATGAAAAAAATTCGAAGAAAGAGTTTTATTATATTCTTTTACTTATTATTCTGGCATTAGGTTTTTTAATTTATTTTTATTTATATCCGTTTGCACAACAATACAATAATGAAGCTGTTAATAGATATCAAAATCTAGTTGATAAGATTCAAAGAGAAAAAATACAATTAAATGTTTTAAAAATTAGAAAAATAAAATATCAAAAAGAACTTCAGACTTTAAGTAAAAAAATGAATGAATTAAGAAAAGAAAAAGTATTTTTTAGTGAACTTACAAATCTTATGGATTTTGCTGAATTCAACAGGGTAAAATGGGCTGATTTTGTTAAAAATATTATTATGGATGCAAAAAGTGAAGGTTTGAAAGTAAAAGTTGTTAAAAATATTATTTTCGAAGAAAAAAATAAAAAAGATTTAAAAAATTTACCTGAAAGTATGATAGTGAAAAAAATGAGCGTAGGTCTTGAATTAAAAGGTAATTATATTAATTTTATACATTTTATATATAAATATGAAAATATGAAAGATTTAATTAGGGTGGAAAAAATGAAGGTAAAAGATAAACACGATTTTTATGTTGAATTTACTTTATATGGGTATGAAAAATGAAAAAAACAGTAATATTATTAGTTTCAGCTATTTTTTCACTTCTAATTGCAAGTGAAATAGATAAATATCTAAATTATTCAAATCAATTATTAAACTATCAGTTTGAGCTTAAAGGTTTCAATACAATAACTGCACCTTTTGAACCGGAAGTAAAAATAGTAAATGGTAAACAGGTAAAAAATGTTAAAACATTAGTTAAAACAATTAAAGTGGATCTGCTTTCTGTTTTTGAAAAACGTGCATATGTTTTGATAAAAGAATACTTAGGTGATCAGCTTGTTAAAAAATATAAAAAATGGATAAAAGTAGGAGATAAAATCGGTAGCTGTAAAGTAACTGCTGTTGCATTTGATAAAATCGTACTTAAATGTAAGAATAAAAAACTTATTAAAACACTTTATAAAAAAATTCCAAACATTAAGGAAAAACAATGATTAAAAGAATATTTGCAATAATAGCAATAATTTCAGGATTATATGCTTCTAGCTGTGATACAAAGCTGTTTAGTTATTCTAATTCTATTGATAAGCAACAACATTTGTCAATAGATTCATTTTTAAATCTTTTAGCAACACAAAAGTGTGGTATCAATATTGTTTACAAAGATGATATTGCAAAACAGATTTTAAGAGGAAAAATGCCTTATGTGAGGATTAAAAATTATACTTTAAGGCAAATACTTGATTTGATTTTGACTCAAAAAGGAATTTTTTATACTCTTAAAAATAATACATTGGAACTTAGTTATTTTAAAACAAAATCATTCAAGATTAATTTTATTTCATCAAGCAGGAGTGGTGAATCAAATCTTGATGCAACTGATAGTAAAGTAAAAAATACTTATAATTTTGATTTTTGGACTAAAATAGAAAATCAGGTAAAAGATTTAACCGAGAGTAATTTTATGCTTGATCCAAATTATGATTTAATTAAAAAACTTGGAATTTCATCTTTTAAACCAATTATTGATAGAAATACTGGTGTTGTAATGATTACAGGGACAATGAAGCAATTAAATGCTGTTAAAAATTATATTGAAAATTTAATGCATAATTTAACAAAACAGGTATTAATTGATGTACACATTTACAGTGTAGAGCTTTCAAGTTCACATAAAACAGGAATCGACTGGTCACAGCTTTCACTTTCTCTTAACAAAACGAATGTTCCAATAAGAGGAAGATATATAGGTGGTGCTGAGTCAGTATTTAATTCAGCAGTATTTAATATTTCGGGACTTTTAAATTTTCTTTCACAAAACGGTAATGTTAATTCAATTTCGAATCCTAAAATTATGACGCTTAACAATCAAAAAGCTATTATAAGCGTGGGTGATACCATTTATTATAAATATGCATCAAAAGTAGTGACTGACCAAAACGGTAATCCAAATACAGAATATACAGTAGACTCTAAATTTGTAGGTGTGGTACTTGATATAACTCCTCAAATCAGTGATAACGGTGATATTATTTTAAGTATTGAACCAAAACTTTCAAAATTCAGAGACCCAACTCAAATAAGCTCAACAAATAGAGGAATGCCACCTGATACAACTGATAATACAATGTTAAGTGTTGTAAAACTTAAAAATAATCAAACTTTAGTACTCGGCGGTTTGATTACAGATGATAAAACTTTAAAAGTAAATGGTGTTCCAGTATTAAAAGAGATACCTCTTATTAAATATCTTTTCTCTTCAAGAGAAAAAGTTACAACTAAAAAAGAACTTGTGTTTGTTATAACACCTCATATAATAGATGCAAAACATAAAAAAACATTAAGGGATTTGGGATTTGGCAGATTTTAGTGGTGCGAAAGAACTTTTTAGAGATATAGTGGATGTTTCTAAATATATTCCTCTTCCTTCTTCTGAAAAAATAAAAACAGACCTTTTAAGTGCTATAGCACAAAAAGAAAGAATGATTCTTTTAACAGGAGAAGCGGGAAGTGGGAAAAGTCTCCTTTTAAAAAGTATATATAATCAGCTTAAAGATAAAAAAGATATTTTTTTCATTTCAAATCCTTATCTTGAAATAGATTATGTTCTGAAAGTTTTAAAAGAACTTGATTTACAGTCTCATCATATAATGTTTTTGGACGAAGCACAGCTTTTAACATCAAATACATGGGAAAATTTGCGAATTTATGCAGATAAGGGAAATATTACAATAGTATTTGCCACGCATGATGTAAATGTAAAAGAACTTTTATCAAAAAAACATTTTAAAACAAGAATAAACACAATAATTCCTGTAAAAAAAATAAGACAAGATGAAATGGAAAATTTTATTTTAACAAAACTTTTGAAACATAATTATAATGATATTGCTTCTATGTTTAATAAATCTAATTTTAAATTGATATATAAGCATACAGGTGGTTCATTAAGAGCTACAAACCAAATAATGTATAAACTTTTTGATGTACTTGATTTTTTTTACAAAAAGGATCCTAATAAAATAAATCTTAATAAATTACATAATAAATATATTCATATTGCAGTTATGGATTTAAAGGCAATAGATGCATAGATATGAAGAACTTGAAAAAATTTATTACAAAAAACTTTACTTAAAAATATTTATAGGATTTATACTTTTTATAATATTTATTATATTGTTGTTTATATTTTTAGATTCTACTAAAAAACCAGTAAAATCTGAAAAAAAAACAATTCAAAAAATTAAAAAAACTTTGAAAACTAAAACCAAGAATAAAGATATAAATAATTCTAATAAAACATTACAAATAAAAAAAGAGCTCAAACCAAAGCAGAAAATAAAAAAAGAACAGGAATTAAAATTTATTCTTCCAAATATTGATTTTATTAAAGAGCCTGAAAAACCAAATCAAGTTAAAAAAAATATCAGAGAAAAGAAACAGGTTAAAAAAACATTACCTTCTAAATCGCCTATTGTGATTCAACAACAATCGCCATTAAAAGAAGTTAAAATTACGGAAGAAAATATTAGTATAAATCAGCTTATAAATCAGTTTAGAACAAATAAAAATTATGATTTGGCAATAACAATAGCAAAAATGTATTTAAAACAAAATAATTTAAAAAATGCTCAAATTTGGGCTTTAAATGCCAATAATCTCAATCCTTCAAAACCTGATAGCTGGATTATTTTTGCAGATATTATGATAAAAAAACACAATATTAAAAAAGCAAAAGAAATATTAAAAGTTTATGTTGATTCTTATGGTAGTAATGATATAATAGAAGAAAAATTAAGGAGTATTAATGGAAAGTAATATTTTAACGCAGATAAAAAATCTTCCACCACTTCCAAAAAGTGTTTTAGAAGTTCAAAAAATAACAAGTGATCCTAATGCTTCAATAAAAGATTTGGTTAATGTAATTAAAGATGACCCGATGATTACGGCTAATTTGTTAAAAGCAGCAAATTCACCTCTTTACGGTTTTACAAGACAGATTAAAACAGTAGATCAGGCAGTATCCCTTTTTGGTATGAATACAGTAAAAGGATTTGTAATTTCTTTTGCAATAAGAAATACACTTAAATTTGATTTAAGCGCTTATGGAATTGATGAAGCAAGATTTCATGATGTTGCAAATATCAGAAATGCAATTGCGATAAACTGGTATAAGCTTCAAAGAAGCAAACTTGATGTTTTAGCAACTGATTCATTTTTGATCGATCTTGGAGCTGTGGTTATATCTTTATATCTGATAAGCAAAAATAAAGCTGACGAATTTAGAAGTAAACTTACTTCTGAAAACAGATATAAACTTGAAAAAGAATTTACAGGTTATACAACATCTGAGGTTACTGCTGAAATATTTAAACATTGGCATTTTGCGGAAGATTTGATTGCACCTATTGAAAATATAGATAATCCTAATGATGAATATTCAAAAGTTCTTGATGTATTAAGGACACTTGAAGATATGCTTGAACCAAATAAAGAGGAAAATATTGAAAAAGGTATTAAAAAAGCTGAAAATTATGGTCTTGACGCGGAAAATTTAAAAATAACGTTGCAAATGATAAAAGGAATATAGTGAAAGAATTTGTATTTAAACTTGTAAAAGGAATTGAAAGAAAAGATATTCCAAGGGATAAAAAAGATATTATAAATGACTTAATAGCACTTGGAATAGTAAGTGATGGTAAAATAATAAAACTTAAATCTTCTTTTAGAGCTGGGAAAGTTGATGTAACTAAAAAAGGATTCGGATTTTTAATTCCCATAGGAGTTAAAGAGAAAGATTATTTAATTGAATCTCATCATTTAAATGGTGCAAGCAGGGGGGATTTGGTTATTGCCCAGAGGCTTTTTAATAAAAAAGGAAGACCAAAAGCCAAAGTAGTATATATTTTACAAAAGGCTTTTGCTTACAGTGTTGTATATCTTACTTACGAAATTAAAAACGGTAAAAAAGTACCTGTTCTTAAAAATATAAAAACAGATCAGCCAACTTTTGTAAATGAAAAGAAAAAAACGCTCAAAAAACTTCCAGAAGGTGCAGTATTTAAAGTAAATAATTACACCGCTAAAATCGAAGAAGTTTTAGGTGTTTTAGATGATCCTTGGATTGATGATAAGATATCACTTGCTCTTTATAACAAAAAAGAAGAGTTTTCAAAAAAAGCTGTTAAAGAAGCAAAAGCATTTGGAGATTATGTTGATAAAAATATGTACCCTGAGAGGGTGGATTTGACACATTTAAATTTTTGTACAATTGACCCGGAAAGTGCAAAAGACCATGATGATGCTATATATTTTGATACAGAAAAAAACGAACTTTATGTTGCTATTGCGGATGTTAGCGAATATGTTTATCTTAACGGAAATATAGATAAAGAAGCAAAGGAAAGAGGATTTAGTATCTATTTTCCTCATAAATCAGTACCAATGCTTCCAAGAGAGCTTAGTGAAAACATCTGTTCACTAAAAGAAAATGAAGACAGACTTGCATTTATTTTTAAAATAACGCTTGGTCAAAACAATGAAGTTTTAAAAGAAGAACTTTTTGAAGGTATTATAAAATCAAAAAGAAAATATTCATATGATAAAGTAGATGACTTTTTAGAAGGGAATTTAAGTAATACCGATGAAGTGGATGAAGAAATTTTAAAATGGCTGCTGCCTTTATGGGGGAGAATCAAAAAAATAAGAGACAAAAGACTTAAAACAGGTCTTGAATTTGAGAGTGATGAAATAAGAATGGTTTTAGATGAAGAGGGAATGATAAAAGAAGTTAACCTTGAAAAAGAGACACCTTCACATAAACTTATAGAAGACTGTATGCTTCTTGCAAACAAAGCTGCTGCTAAGATGATTGATTTTGGAATTTTCAGAGTCCACGAAAAACCTTCTAAGACAAGTATTGATGAGCTTTACAGTGAACTTGGAGCACTTGGCATAAATGTAAATGTTGATGAAAAAGATTTTGTAAAAGTTGTATCTGATATTCAAAAACAAGCCAATGAAATGGGAATTAAAAAATTTGTTGATAAACTTATAATACGCTCCCAGCAACAGGCAAGATATGATGCCTGTAATATAGGACATTTTGCTTTAGGATTTGAGAGATATACACATTTTACATCTCCTATCAGAAGATATTCAGACCTTACACTTCATAGAATCTTAAAAGCTACAATAAAAAATGAAAAAAAAGTACTTGATTATATTTTAAGGAATGTAGAAGCACTTGTGGTCAAACTCAGTGAACTTGAAAGAGAAGCTATGAAAGTAGAATGGGATTTTTATGACAGAAAATATGCAAGAGTTGCAAATGAAAATATAGGTAAAATATATAAAGGAATTATAGAAGATACAGAAATACCGCCTATTGCAAAAATTTTAGAAGACAGACTTCTTGGTGCAAGGGTGTTTTTAAAAGATAAGGAAAAATTTAATCTGTTTGAAAAAGTTGATATAGAAATAACAAATTCCAATATCGCAACAGCAAAAATTAAAGGAAGAGTTAAAAAAGATTAATAACTGTAACTTAGCCCTATACCAAACAGGACTGCTCCTCCTTCGCTGAATTTTCCAACAGTATATGATTTTGTAATAGGGTCATATACTTTTGCATTTCTTTTTTTCTGTGCTGTATAAAGTCCTGCAAATCCTATGCTCATCCTGTCATCAAGTCTATATTTAATTCCGGCTGAGAAAATATGCTTGTCACTATCAGGTAAGGTAAAATCAATCGTTTTATCAGGTACAGGGGTTTTGTCATAAGCATATCCAACCATAGCAGTAAGTTTTTGAGTACATTTATGTGTCAAACCTATTCTATATGTATTTTCATCTTTCCAATATTTTGGTTTAGGCTTTCCAAATATTGCATTTACATACGGATCTTTAAAATCAAAATCTAGTGTTTTATATTTACTCCAATAAGTTCTCTCAAATACTGCTTCAACAGTTGTTTTGTTAAAAGTTTTTGCAATTGCTATATTTAACTGTGCAGGAATAGGAACTGTTACTTTACCAGGAGTATTAAAGTAGATATATTTGTTTATATCAGAAGGCTGTCCCGTTATCAGATATTTAGAATAATATCCGCTTCCGTTACCACTAAGGGAGAGATTAATAGAAGATCTGAATGTAACAGCCGCTTTGATATCTTTTGTATCGTTTTGATAACTAAGAGCCGCATTCCATCCTCTGTCCCAGCTCGTTCCGTTTAGATATTGGGAGTATAAAGGAGTAACGGTACCGTCGCTATTTTGTTTTAGCCCCAATACATTTGCGATACCTTCGCTTTTTACAAACCTTATACCAAAAGCTATTGAAAAATTTTTATTGATTTTTCTTGCAATACTCGGGTTAAATTCAACTGTTTTTAATGTGAATTCTTTTGCTCCGGCTTCCGGAATTACATCATCCCATCTTTTTGAAAGTCCGTCAGGATAAAGAATACTGAATCCAACTCTCCATCCGTTAAGTGTTTTGCTTACAAAATGAAACTGTGGAAGTGCAAAATCTTCTTTTCTTGAATAATATATATCTCCGTTTTGATTTTTAAATTTAACTTTGTTTAAATGAATAAAAGTAGCATCAAGTTCAAAATAATTTTTATTTTCCATAAATCCCATATTTGCAGGATTGTAATATGACGCATCGGCTGCTGATGCATTGGCAACATTGGCATTGCTTAGAGCTATACCTGAAATTGATTGTTCAGGAACTTTGTAACCATTTGCAAGAAGTAGGCTTGCAGTAATTGAAAGAAGTATACTTTTTTTCATTATATCTCCTTTTGTCTTTATAGTATAATTTTATAAAAAAGATAGCTATGTATAAAAAAGAATTTGATAAATTAAAAGAATTGCCACACTCTGTTGTGTTTTATGGTAACGAATTTTATCTTGATTTATATGAAAAGAAAATTTTGAATAAATTTAGTGATGCAAATATTTTAAAAATGTATTTTGATGAATATGATTATGAGGAAGCGAAACTTCACATAAGTGAAAATTCTCTTTTTGGCGATATTAATGTTTTGATTATGAAACACAATAAAATACCTCAAAATCTTGATAAATTAATTAAAAAAACACAAAATTCTTATCTTTTTTTCTTTTATTATGGTAATAAGCCTCCAAAATATATAAAAAACCAGGTGAGGTTTTTTAATCCTGATATAAAGGATTTAATTTTATTTATTGATGAAAAAGTTAAGAGTTTAAATGTAACTATTTCCAAAGAAGCAAAAATGAAACTTATTCGTTCAGTAGAGCCTCTTTTTATAGAAAAAGAGCTTGAAAAACTCTCTATTTACACAAATGATATTTCATCATCAGATATTGACGAATTGGTTTTTGAATATAAAGAAGATACGTTCGAATCTTTAATTATTTCTATTTTGAAAGGTGAAGATTTTGAAAATTCTCTTAAAAATATGCTTATTAAAATAGATTATAAAAGATTTTTAACTGCACTTACAAAATATATAAAAGATTTATATAAATATAATCTCTATATAAAAAAAACTGGCCTGTCATCTCTAAAAGGTCTGCTTGGATATCAACTGCCTTTTGATATTGAAAAACAGAGGGTTACACTTGCGATAAAATTTAAAGAAAAAGATTTTTATGAACTTTTAAAATTTTTATTGGAAGCTGAACTAAAAATGAGGAAAGGTAATTCTAACACTCAAGCCGTTTTTTGGGAAGTTATAGCATTTTTAAAAACTTTTCATTCTTTTTAACTATTTACCAAACATTTTTTTAATTCTTTTAGCTGCTTTTGTGAGTCCGAGTTTCATACCTGAATATCTCATCATTTTAGCCATTTGTTTAAATCTCTCTTTTTCATAACATGGATTGGGACACTTTCTGCATCTTGGTTTGGGGTCGTTTGGACACTCTTGAAGTCTTGTAATTGCATATCTTAATAGTTCATGACAGTCTTCACATAAATTAATTTTAAATTCAATTGTATTATTAAGATATGGTACTACATATTCTTTTTCAAACTGTCCAGAATGTTTATCATTACAGTAAATAGGAAAAAATTTTTCAAGGGTTTTAATTTCAGATTCGAATTTTTCAAATGTCATTATTTTCCTTTGTTGTTTTAGCAATGATACACCAAATAAAAGTTTATTTCATTGATATATATCAAATATATCAAAATTTTGTCTTATTGCCTCATAAAGAATAATTCCTGTGCTTACTGCAAGATTCAAACTTCTGCCTTCTTTTGTCATAGGTATTGTTATGCATTGATTTTTATACTTATTTAAAATATTTTCGTCAATTCCTTTTGTTTCACTTCCGAAAATTATAAAATCTCCCGGGTTAAATTTTGCTTTAAAATAAGGTTTTTTTGTTTTTGTAGTTGCAAAATGCATTTTAGAAGTATCATTGTTTTGCAAAAATTCTTCTATGCTCTCCCATACTGTTAAATCAAGTTTATCCCAATAATCAAGCCCGGCTCTTTTTACGGCTTTTTCGCTTATATCAAAGCCAATTGGTTTTACTATATGAAGTTTTGCTCCCGCATTTACACAAAGTCTTCCGATATTGCCCGTGTTTGGGGGAATTTGGGGATTAAAAAGTACAATATTAAACATTTTTATGCCTTTTTATTAAAAAAGAGAAAATTTTAGATACTTTTTTGGGATCTTTGGATAATACTTCTTTAAGTCTGCTTTTTAAAATTTCTATTTTAATATCAGTTATTTTATTTTTCATTTTAAAGAATTATAGTTTTATTTGCATATACAAAAATTCTGTCTTCAATGGCAAGTTTTATAGCACGGCTAAGTACTATTTTTTCAATATCTCTTCCTTGAATTCTCATCTCTTCCCAGCTCATTTCGTGATTTACCCTGATTACATCCTGTTCTATTATAGGTCCGTCATCAAGGTTGTTATTTACAAAATGTGCTGTTGCACCAATAATTTTCACTCCCCTGTCATATGCCTGTTTGTATGGATTTGCCCCGATAAATGCAGGTAAGAATGAATGATGTATGTTTATAATTTTATTTGGGAATTTTTCTACAAAATTTGGAGTAAGTATTCTCATAAATTTAGCCAAGATTATAAAATCAGGATTTGTAGGTTCAATTATTTTCAGCATTTCGTTTTCGTGCTCAATTCTTGATTTGCCTTCAGCAGGAATATAATAAAAAGGTATATTAAATTTTTCAACCAAGTTTTTTAAATTTTCCCTGTTTGCAATAACACCTATTATTTCAACATCCAAATCCCCGCTGTATTGTTTGATAAGAATGTCTCCAAGAGCGTGAGCCTCTTTTGTGGCAAGTATAAATAATCTTTTTTTTCGTTTTTTATAAATTCTGACATTTGCACAAGGGACTTCTTTTAGTATTTCATTTTTAAGATTTTCTTTGTCAACTTCGCCTGAAATTACCGCCCGGAAGAAAAATTTATTGTTTTCTTTATCAACAAATTCCTGTTGTGTTTCTATATTAAAATCATTTTCATATAAAACTTTTGAAATTTTATAAACAAGACCTTTTTTGTCGTCACAATCGATTAAAAGGGTATATTTCATCTATTGCCTTTTTTGAGATAAATTATATCATAACTTCTGATTTCTCTAAGTATTGAAATTCTGGGATTTTTAGGGTCTATGTGTTTTGGTTTGTATTTTTTATCCCATAAGTTTTCTTTTTTTATCCACTCTTCACAGCAGTTGAAATTAAGCATACTAAAAGTTTTCAGAGGATATTTAAGCGCTAAGCCGTAAAGAAATCTGTTTGTAACGGTTTTTGGGCATTTTTTGATATTGATTTCTCTGATTAAATGTTTTGGCATATTAAGTGCACTTGTGATGTGAAAGAGTTTTATGTGTTTATAATATCTTAAATGGTAAAAGAAAAAAGAGGGCAGGGGATTGATTTTATAAATTTTGGCAAGATGAAAAAATTCACGGCATTTAAATTCAAGGTTAAACAGTTTTTTTGCAATACCTAAAACAATAAAATAATAAAATCCGTAATATAGATATTTTGAGTGAAACATTTTTTCAAATTCCATATAAATTCTCTCTTTACTTAAATCACTTAAATCTATGCTTTGACAAAGTTTAACTGTCTCTTTTGCAACTTTGAATTTAAGACGGCTTGAAAACTGCATTGCCCTAAGGACCCTTAAAGAATCTTCAATAAATGTTTTATCATCTATATGTCTTATTATTTTGTTTTGAATATCTTTAATTCCTCCCCAAAAATCAAGAATTTCTCCGGTATAAATATTTTTCATCAAAGCATTCATTGTAAAATCACGTCTTTTAGAAGCTTCTTTTTCATTTTGTGTGAGTTTTACTTCAAATCCCCTGTGTCCGTAGCCTGTTTTATTTTCTATTCTTGGAAGTGAAATATCAAAATTTTTCCATTTATATACAAAAAAACTTTTGCCAACTCCCTTAGCTCCAAGCTTTTGCATTAATTTATCAAATTTTTGAGGAGTTATATCATAAACTTCAACATCATATTCCCTTGGAGTAATTCCTAGAATTTCATCTCTTACACATCCACCTACTAAATAGACTCTTTTAGTGAAAGGTGCAAAGAGGTTTTTTAAAAATTCTAACTTTTCATTTTTCACTTTAAATTTTTCACTCTTTTGAGAGTTTTTCTTCAATTTTTGCAAGAAGATATTCAAGAAAGTTTAAAGTGACATCAAGTTTTATTTCTAAATTTTGAGTATTTGGAGATTGAAGGCCGTCAAAAAGTATTAAAAGTCTTTCTTTTAAATGTTCTAAAAATTCCTTGTCACAATCTTTTTTTTCTTTAGTAATTTGTTCGACAATTTCATCTTGGTCAATTTCTTGCAGTGTTTCAAGTATTGTATTTTTTAAGTCCATTTTAACTCTTTTAACCATTCTTCAAATTTATATCTATTTTTTTGATTTATATTATCAAATTCTTTTAGTTTAAATACATTTACGCCTTCAAATTTTTTTCTTTTCATTAGACGGTTTAATGCTTCTTTTATTTCTTCATCCTCAGGATTTTTTTCAAGCAATTTTTTATATACCTCAACGGCTTCTGATTTGAAGCCCTGAGATATTAAAATTTCTGCATAAGTTTTACTTAGAGGCATGTTCTGCTATCAAACTTCCCATCTCTTCTGTTGTAACAACTTCTTTTGCATCAAATGATGCTATGTCTTTTGTTCTGTAACCCTCAGCCAAAACTTCTTTTATTGCTTTTCTGATTCTCTCAGCCCCGCTTGATTCATTTAAATAATCAAGCATCATAGCCGCACTTAAAATTGTAGCGATCGGGTTTGCAATTCCTTGTCCTGCAATATCAGGTGCACTTCCGTGAATCGGTTCAAAAAGTCCCACTTTACCACCGATACTTGCACTTGGAAGTAGTCCTATACTTCCTACAATCATACTTGCTTCATCACTTAAAATATCTCCAAAAATATTTCCTGTAAGAATAACATCAAACTGTTTTGGATTTCTTATAAGCTGCATTGCTGCATTGTCAACATACATATGTTCAAGCTCGACTAACGGATATCTTTTATGTACTTCTTCTACAACTTCTCTCCAAAGTTCACTTACTTCAAGTACATTTGCTTTATCGACAGAAGTTACTTTTTTTCTTCTTTTCATAGCTTCTTCAAAAGCCACTTCTGCTATTCTTTCAATCTCTTCTCTTGTATAAATCATTGTGTTGAATGCCACATCGTCTGTTTTTTCTCTTGGCTCTCCAAAATATATTCCGCCTGTTAGTTCTCTTACAACTTCTAAATCCACACCTTTGATTACTTCAGGTTTGAGTGTAGAAGCGTTAACAAGCTCATCAAAAATAATAGCAGGTCTTATATTTGCAAAAAGTCCGAGTGATTTTCTAAGTTTCAAAAGTCCGGTTTCCGGTCTTTTTTCTTTTGGCAAATTATCCCATTTAGGTCCTCCGATTGATCCAAAAAGAACCGCATCAGAATTTAAACATCCTTTTATTGTCTCATCAGGACATGGATTATCAAATACATCAATGGCACTTCCGCCTATTAAATATTCATTATATTCAAGATTAAAACCTTCTTTGCTTGCAACGGCATCAAGAACTTTTATTGCCTCATCAACTATTTCAGGTCCTATACCATCACCCTTTAATACGGCAATTTTATAATTGTTCATTGTTTTCCTTTAAAATTTCTTTCGCATAATTAATAAGTCCGCCTGCGGCAATCAGTTCTTGCATAAAAGGAGGAATAGGTGCGAATTTATATTCTTTTCCTGTATCAATATTATGAACAATACCTTTGTCAAGGTCAATTTTTACCAAATCACCTTCATTAAATTCATCAGTTTCAAGAAGCTCAAAAATAGGAAGTCCCATATTAAAGCTGTTTCTGTAAAAAATTCTTGCAAAACTTTTGGCAATTACGGCAGAAACTCCGGCAGCTTTAAGTGCGATTGGAGCATGTTCACGGCTGCTTCCGCTTCCAAAGTTATATCCTGCTATTATAATATCCCCTGGTTGAACTTTTTTTGGAAATTCAGGGTCTGCATCTTCCATTACATGTTTGGCAAGCTCGTGAGGGTCTGATGTGTTTAAGTATCTTGCCGGTATAATTAAATCAGTATCAATATTATCACCGAATTTCCATATTTTTCCGGTTATTATATTCATTAATATCCTTTTTTAGTTGAATTTTATCAAAAAAAGATTAAGGAGGCAAAAGGG
>JALTBU010000254.1 GCA_027008345.1 Nautiliaceae bacterium
GTAGGCTCTCCCGCTCGGGAGAGCATTAGTAGATGCCTCGGGGTTGCCCGAGAAGACTTCCCCACCTCCACGAGTTGAAAAAAACTCGGGGAAGTAAAAGGGGTGAAGTATGCCCTGATTTTACCCCTACCCCGAGGCAGAGTTGAGAAAAGTTAGAAACTACTTTAAAAATACATTTTAAATCCATTTGAAAAGAGTTGTTAAGTTTTGAAAGGAGTTAGAAGCACTCGTGCATTAAGTTTCGCAATGTTTGCTCCAAAGTAGCTATGCAAACGGCACATTAGATAACTATATAGACTATTTAGCCGTTGAGCGTAGCGAAACGGAGCGAGCAAAGCGAGCTTAATTGCACGAAGTGCAAATGCACTGCGACGCACCTTTTAAGGTGCAGGAGCAGGTGCATTATGTAATGCAAGCGGTAGCTTGCAACCACAACCGAGCCACTCCTAAAAGGGAGTGAGCGAGGGAGTGGTTATGTAGGGCGAAGCCCGTCTCTTTTAGCGGAGCGTCCTTGCCACTGGCAAGGAAAAGAGACACAGGCTTCGCCCATTGCCCCGCATATGGGGCTAAAAGCCCCTAAATAAGGGGCAATTAAAAATAATAAACCTAACGTAAAGTTGAGTAAAAAAAAGTAAAAAAGCGTAATTTACGCCGTAAAGCAATTTACAAAAAAATTAGAAAGGAGTTAGCAATGAAAAGAAAAACCAAACACAACCCCCGCTTTTAATGACTATTGGGTTGAATAGTTTGAAATGAGTTGGTGTAGTGTAGAGTCCTTCCTCTTGCAACGCAGTTGCCCTCTATGGTGTTTGGCGGATACACCTAAAAGAACCGTATATCTTAACTATTAGCCTCTTACTCTACACATTAAAAGAAGTTAGAAGCAGTTAGAAAAACTTAGAAAAGAGTTAGACAACGCTCCGCTTTTGAAAAATCTTTTTTGTAAATCAAAAATCCTTCTCGGCACTCCACAGACTTGGTCGTGGAGATTTATCTATATCTCCAAAAAGCAAGTCGCCGTGCCACTCTGATAACAGAATACAACAAAAGGAGTAAAAATGTTTGATGAAAAACAGGTTAAAAAATTACAACAACTATTAGCTATTAAAAATAAAGACAATGCAACACTATTTGCATACAGACTACAAAAATTTTTAGAAAAAAGCGGAATTAAGCAAGGGGC
>JALTBU010000255.1 GCA_027008345.1 Nautiliaceae bacterium
CCCATTCACCCACTCTTTTTATATTACAATTTGTAACATTTTTATGTATAATATCGTAACAAATTTACAAAAGGAAACATATTGGACGTTACCTTAATAATACTAAGTGCTGGTAATTCTACAAGATTCGGCTATGAAGTAAAAAAACAGTGGATAAGAATTGGAAATAAACCTTTGTGGCTTTTTGTGGCTGAGAGGTTTAATGAATTTTTTAAATTTAAAAAAACTGTAATTACGGCAAATCCAAATGAAATCAGACTCTATGAAAAAATGAGTGATTATACAATTGTAAGCGGTGATAAAGAAAGACAGCTTTCTCTTAAAAATGCACTTAAAGAAGTCGATACAGAATATGTTTTGGTTTCAGATGTGGCAAGGGCGTGCATAAATAAAGAAATACTCCAAAAATTACTAAATACTAAATCTGATTGTGCTGTGCCTTTTATAAAACCTGTAGATACCGTTGTATATGAAGATAAAACAATAAACAGGGATAAAGTAAAGCTCATTCAAACTCCACAACTGAGTAAAACAGAACTTTTAAAAAAAGCCCTTGAAACAGATAAGCTTTTTACAGATGAAAGAGCCGCAATTGAATCAATAGGCGGAAAAATTGAATACATTCCAGGAAGCGAAGAGCTTAAAAAGATAACATATTTTAAAGATTTAGACCTGCCTTGCCTAACTCCTCCAAGCAAAGATATATTTGTCGGAAACGGATATGACACACACAGATTTGAAGAAAACAAAAAAATGGTTTTAGGAGGGGTGGAAATTGATGTAAATTACGGGCTTAAAGCCCACAGCGATGGAGATGTTGTAATCCACTCTTTAATAGACGCTTTACTTGGGGCTGCGGGATATGGAGATATAGGAGAATTTTTCCCAGATACTGATGAAAAATACAAAAACGCAAATTCGGTTGAGCTTTTAAAAGAAGTAATAAAGATTTTAACTTCAACCGGATTTGAAATTGTAAATGCTGATATTTCTATAATCGCAGAAAAACCAAAAATGAAAGAATATAAAACAAAAATTCAAAAAAATTTAAGCAATCTGCTAAATGCACCTGTAAATATAAAAGCCACAACAAATGAAAAAATGGGATTTATAGGAAGAAAAGAAGGAATAGCCGTTATTTCAACAGCAACATTAAAATATAAGGATTGGTATGAAGATTACAATAGTAGAAAATGAACTTTACCTTGCTCAAAGTATACAAAACAATTTAAGTGAAAAACTAAATGCAAGATGCGAGATATATGGTTCATATGATGAAGCAATAAATACTGATGCAGATATTTATCTTGTAAATACAAATCTCCAAGGAAATATAAAAAAACTGATTACTGCCAAAAAAGATAAAATTATTATACTTCTTGCACCTTATGTTACATATACCACAGTGATGCAACCAATTGAAATAGGAGCTGATGATTATCTTCAAAAACCTTTTTCAATTGAAGAATTAATCAGAAAAATAAAACATTTAAAAGAATTTTATTCCCTAAAAGAAGAAATTTCTCTTTTTAAAGAGTTTATTAACTTTATATTCGATGATATTGAACTTGAAATACCTAAATATACATTTCCTATATTTGTAAAAAGCTCATTAAATAAAGCAGTAGAAAAATTTATATTTGAAATATCAAAAAGAGAAAAAACTCCTATAAAAATTATAGATTTACAAAAATTCGACAAAAAGAAAATTAAAAACAAAAATTTGATTTATGTTTGTTTAAATTATCATAAAGTAGAAAATAAAGAAATATTAAAATTTTTCTCAAAATTCAAAGCAATTTTCATACTTCCTAAAACTTATGATGCAATTGATGGCTGCATAGAGCTTGAAGCAAAAGCACCGAGTCTTCTTGATGAAGAAATTTTAAGCATTGAAGAGTATATAAAATTTATAATCACCTCATATCAATACAAATTTCCAGATACTGAACTCAGTAAAAGACTTGGTATAAGTAGAAAAAGCCTGTGGGAAAAAAGGAAAAAATATGGCATCTTTAAACAGAAATAAAATTTTTATTGATAAAGAAGCCTGGATTACTCTTGCTATGGTTCAGGCGGGACTTTTAAACCCTATTGATAAATTGATGAATAAAGAAGAGGCAAAAAAAGCCAATGAAGAAAATATTTACAAAAACGGACATGTACCCTTTTCTTTTATATTAGCTCCAGCAGGCCGTAAAAATGAAGAAATATTAAAAACAAAACCAAAAAAAATAGACCTCTACTGTGAAGGTAAAAAAGTAGGCGAAATAGATGTGGAAGAAATTTATGAAATAGACCCTTTTGAGAGAGTTGAAAAAATTTACGGTACAAAAGATTATAAAAATTATCCCCAGGTGGCAAAAACACTAAAAAGACTCGGTAAGTATGCAATAGCAGGAGAATACTGGGTGGAAGACACAGGAATACAAAAAAAAATAGATTATGTAAAAGAAAAAACCAAAAATGCCAAAAATATTGTCGGAATGACCATGCATGCAAAACCAATCCACAGAGTTCATGAAAAAATTATGAGAATGGCGATTGAGAAAAATGATGTTTTAGTTATTTTTTTAATTAAAAACCTGCAAGAAGAAGATATTCCCTATAACCTTAGATATCAAGCTTTAAAAGAAACAGTTGATAATTATTTTCCAAAAGAAAAAGTATTAATAGTGCCTCTTTTAAATACTTATATTTTCTCAGGTGTCAACGAAGCAATACTTGATGCAATGATTGCAAAAAATTTCGGATGTAACAAATTTATAATGGGACAAACACATAAAGGTCTTGGAATTCATTATCAGGCAAACCATCTTCATTCAATTTTTGATTCAATGGAAGTTGGAATTGAGATTGAGACTATAAACGAATATGTATATTGTGATAAATGTAAAACCATAGTAAGTGTAAATTCATGTCCTCATGGAAGCCATCATCATATTAGCTATCACAGCGATTCTATTTTTGAACTTATAAAAACAGGACTTATGCCTCCTACAATTCTTATGAGAAAAGAAATAAGTGCAAAATATCTGGCATTTTTATATCCAAACAGATTTAAAAATCTACAAAAATTATATTATGATATAGCTCCAAATAAAGGATTAATTGAAGAAAATAAAGAAGAAGACTTTTACATCGCTTTAATGAAACTTTATCAAACAAGTTCACTTACATAAAGGAAAAATATGATTTATAATGATAGACTTGATGGAGGAGTTAAACTCAGTGAAGTATTTAAATTACCTAAAAATAGTGTAATTTTTGCTATCCCAAGAGGGGGTGTTCCTGTGGGATATGCTATTGCCAAAACCCAGAAAATACCTATGGATATTATTGTTGTTAGAAAACTTCCTATCCCTTTTAATCCTGAGGCCGGTTTTGGTGCTATTACAGTTGATGGAAAAGTAATCATAAATCCTCAGTTTAATTATCTTTTAAATGAAATACCAGTTGAGGAAATAGCAAAGGAAGTTTTAAAAGAAGTTAAAAGAAGAGATAAAATATATAGAAACAATGCCCCATACAAAGATTTAACAGGCAAAACAGCAGTAGTTGTAGATGACGGATTCGCAAGCGGGTTTAGTGCAATTGCTGCATATGAAATGTTAAAAAACTTAAATCCTGAAAAAATTATTGCAATTGCACCTGTGTGTCCAAAAGATACAAAAGAAAAACTTCTTAATTTTTTTGATGAAGTATATTGTCTTATTGAACCAGAACAAAAACCTTTTGCAGTGGCTTCGTTTTATAAAGATTTTCATGATTTAAGCGATGATGAGGTAATTGAACTTATAGATGACTTAAAACAAAACAATTTATGGTGGGTGGATTATGAAAATAAATAAATTTAAATGGTTTTTATTAACAGGTTTTTTCTCTGGACTTCTTCCAAAAGCACCGGGAACATGGGGAAGTGTAGTAGGGGTTATTATTGCTTATTTTATTATTGTTTATTTTCCAAATCCAAATCTTACTATTATGCTTTTAGCTGTTCTTTTTTCCATAATAGGCTTCAAACTTGTAAATGAATATGAAGAAAATGGCGGCATTCATGATGACAAAAGAATAGTTATTGATGAAATTGCAGGTGTATTAATAACAGTGGGATTAATAGGTGATTTAAAACAAGACACTTTAATTAAATTGTTTTTAGCTTTTATATCTTTTAGACTTCTTGATATATGGAAGCCTTCTATTATAGGTAAAATTGATGAAAAAGCACCAAAAGGCTTAGGCGTGATGGGAGATGATATCGTAGCTGGTGCATTTGGAGGAATTCTTGCAGGAATTTTATATATGGGATATCTAAAAATCATAACCTAATCCCATATAAACCTGTGAAATTACAAAGCTTATATTTGCAGTTTTATTAAGCATATTAATACCGTTTATTTTAACAGAATTTACTTTCCAATAATTATATCTATATCCGAATGTTACAAATAATGCTGGTGTTAATGTTATCCATCCCAAATTTTTTTGCGTTTTTAGCTGAAATTTCATTCCAATATCATAAAATAGATTATTTCCAGTGCTTTTTGAATTTATATTTAATTCTGAGTTTTTAACTCTTGCTGTTTGATACGAATAAGAAAAATCTCCATATACCTGCATAAAAGAATTCAATAAATATCCACCTTTAACAATTCCCCCTATTTTATAAGTGATAATTTTTGTTTTTGATTTTTTTAAATAATCATTGTTTGAATTTGAAGATGATTTAATATAAGGCAATGTTATACCACCTAAAATTCCAATACTAAGATATGTATCCTGAATGTCTTTATTAATCAAATCTCTACCAAAAATAAAATTAATATCAAGTCCTCTTATTTTATTTGAAAGATTTATAATAGTTGGAACCGTTAAAGAAGACACATTTAAATCAAGAGGTTGTTTTAGAGTTTGAGATATAGGAGTTAATGAGTTATTAATTGTTGAGGAACTTGATGTGTTTTCTGAATTATTCTGGTTATTTGTATTTGTTGAAGTTGAATTACTTGATGAATTAGAAGACTCCGGAATAACACTATTTCCACTTAAACTATCAGTACCTGGCAAAGCTTTTGAAATGAAATTATTTACAGAATTTGTTGTATTGTTATAATTATCCACAACACTTTTTATGGTTTTTGATTTATACCAAGAAATTTTATATGAATAAAACCAGTTTGAAGAAAATATATTTTTATGACGCTGTAGCATAGAAAAAACGCTTATTTTTTCGGTATGATTTTTATTAAGACCCAATATTCCAAAATCTATATTAAAATTAGCTCTTCCATATTCAAATTCAGTAGCATGCAAAAATAAAAATAAAAAAAATAAAATCCCTTTTTTCATCCATTCCCTTATTTAAATAAGGAAAATTATAATTATTGAAGATGATTACAAAATGACATAGAGAAAAAAATTAAGGAACAGTAATTATTCCTCCCTGGCATTGCTTAACGCCAATCATAGGTTTTGCTTTGTTGATTAATTCATTTAATTCTTCTTTTAAAGGATTTCCTTTTAAATTTATTCTTATTTCAGCTATATATCCTTTGATACATAAAAGCTGAAATTTTCTTTTATTTTTAATCCCAAAAGTTCCTCCAAATAAAAATCTAAGTCTTGCAAGTGAAACATATTCACCCAAATGAGTTCTAAAATAACCTGCTATATTTGTTTCGCTAAACTGCTGTGTGAGTTTTATAGCTGTTAAAAAATAAGTTTCCGGATCTGTGCCAAAACATGTTCCATGTTTTTTCCATTCATGTTTTGCAAGTCCATATTTAGCACCAGGCATATATTTTATCAGCACTTTTTCTAAAAGAGGCGAGAGTTTAAATTTATAACTAACATGACAATAATTCTTTTTCTTTGGCCAAAGCCCATGAATAGTAAAATTGGTATAAGAATAAAGACTTCTGTTTTTACATTCAGGAGAATGGTGAAATTTACAATACGTATTCTCCCAGCTTAAAGCCAAAATATTCTCAGTTGAAACTGCAAACAACAACGAACTAAGAAATGTAATTAATACTAAAAATTTTTTCATAATTTTTCCTTGATTAAATTTATTTTTTCAATTGTATCTCTTATTTTATACTCAATACCATCAATACCAAACTGTCTGTCAACCACAAAAATATCGAATTTTTTTATTAAATACTCGATTTCTCTTGTTTTATCATAATCAATACAAAAATCATACTCAAAAACATAAGAAAAGTCGATTAAATCAGCATTGTTTATTACCATATTTGCAACATCGCTATATGCTTTCACAAGTCCTCCAACCCCTAAAAGAACCCCTCCAAAATATCTGACAGTTATTACAGCCGAATTTATTAAATCATGCCCTTGCATAACTTTAAGAGTGGGTCTGCCACTACTGCCTCTTGGTTCTCCGTCATCAGAAGAGCCTTCAACAATTTGATTCTGAGAATTTAAATATCTAAATGCAGTAACAAAATGTTTTGCTTTTGGATGAAGTAACTTTAATTCATTGAGAAGTGATTCATAATTTTCATAAGGAGTCAAATAGGAGATGAATTTTGATTTTTTCACCTCCAATTGTGTTTTATAAATTGTATTAACAGTTTGCATTAATCAAAAAGTTTATTAATACTTTCATTATAAACTATTCTTCTGATAACTTCTGCGAAAAGTTTTGCAGTTTTAAGTACTTTTATTTTTTTACATTGAACTTTTAAAGGAATAGTATCCGAAATTACAAGCTCATCAAGTACTGAGTTTTTTATTCTGTCAATTGCAGGACCGCTTAATACTCCGTGTGTCGCAAAAGCCATAACAGATGTTGCTCCATTCTTTTTAAGAGCTGCTGCCGCTTTTACCATAGTCCCGGCCGTATCTACCATATCATCAATTAAAATTACATCTTTTCCTTTTACATCACCTATAATATTCATAACTTCGCTGACATTTGCTTTTTCTCTTCTTTTATCTACAATTACCATATCAAGACCGAGTTTACTTGCAAAATATCTGGCTCTCGCAACTCCACCTATATCAGGAGAAGCAATAATAGGATTTTTAAGATTTTTTTCTTTAAAATAATCAAAAAACAGAATACTTCCATAAAGATTATCAACAGGAATATCAAAAAACCCTTGAATTTGCCCAGCATGCAAATCAATTGTTACAACCCTGTCAATTCCTGCTTTTTCCATCATATTTGCAACAAGTTTTGCACTGATTGGAACCCTTGGAGCCGCCTTTCTATCTTGTCTTGCATACCCGAAATATGGAACAACTGCGGTTATGCTTTTTGCGCTTGCTCTTCTCATAGCATCTGTTATAATTAAAAGCTCCATTAGATTATCATTCGCAGGCGCACAAGTAGGCTGAATTATAAAACAGTCAATTCCCCTTACACTCTCACCGATTTGTACATTAATTTCACCGTCACTAAATCTGTTAACAGTAATTTTGCTTAATGGTCTGTCAAGATATTCAGCTATCTCTTTTGCAACTTCAGGATTTGCAGTACCGCTGAAAAGTTTAAATTTCATTCAAAACTCCTTTTTTTTATCTAATGAAATTATAACAACATTATTCATAATAATGAATGTAAAATTTTTGTTAAATTTTTATTTTTATACCTTTTTTTGTAACTTCAATTTTATTTGCTTCTTTTAATTTGTTAACAGCAGATTTAAAAGATTTTTTACTTATTCCAAATTCTCTTTTTATATCTTCTGCATCAGATTTTGTAGTTAAATTAATTTCTTTTTTATTTTGTAATTTTTTTAATACTTTATCAAAGGCATCTTCTTTTGTTTTACCGACAGGTCTTAAACTCAAATCAAGTTTTCCGTCATTTCTTACATTTTTTACAAAAGCTTTTATTCTTTCACCGATATTTATTTTTTCAAAAATTTCATTATCAAAAAGCATACCTTCATATTTATTATTCGCTATAACTTTATATCCAAGCGGTGTTTTGGCAATTACTAAAATTTCAACTTCATCGTTAATATTAAAATTTTTTGCTTTTTTTATATTTTTTCTTATTTTAGCATCAAGATACAGCCTGTCTGTTTTTTCATCATATTTGACAACTCCTATAACCATATCTCCTTTTTTTATATTTTTACCCTGTTTTGCAAAAGGTAAAAACAGATTTTTTTCAAGTCCCCAGTCCACAAATGCCCCAAATTTAGCAGTATCAACCACTTCAAACATTCCAAATTCATTAAGTTTTGCATAAGGTCGTTTTGTAGTGGCAACATATCTGTCTTCACTGTCTGAATAGACAAAAACTTCTAAAATATCTCCTGTTTTTATATTTTGCGGTACATATTTTTTTGGAAGTAAAACCAAATCATTATCTTCCATACTTCCAAGATACACTCCAAAATCAACTGTTTTTTTGACTTCCAGTCTGTTTATTTCGCCTAATTTTATAAATTCTTCTATCATTTTTTTGCTCCTCTAATCCATCCGCCGCCAAGCAGTTTTTCACCTTCGTAGAATACACAAGCCTGCCCTTTCGCAACTCCTATTACGCCTTCTTTAAAATCCACTATGGCTTTGCTTTTAGTCTCCATTTTAACAACTGCCGGAATTTTTGGAGCTCTGTATCTAACTTTTGCCTCGCATTCAAAAACTTTTTCATCAATAAAAAGGTTAACCCCTTTTAAAAATACTTTTTTCTTAGCCAAATCTTCTTTATCTCCGACAATCAAAGTATTGGTTTTAGCATCTATTCCTATCACATATTGAGGTTTATGAGATTTAAAAAGCCTGAATCCTTTTCTCTGACCTATTGTATAATGCGCGTAACCTTTATGGGT
Source organism: Nautiliaceae bacterium (assembly GCA_027008345.1). GTDB lineage: Bacteria > Campylobacterota > Campylobacteria > Campylobacterales > Nautiliaceae > JALTBU01. The sequence continues at coordinate 8,811 of JALTBU010000255.1, forward strand.
TCCAATTTTTTTGCCTCTTTTATCAATTACTTTTCCCGGTTTATCAGGATTAAAATGAAATTTTAATACATCAATATAACTATTATCAATAAAGCATATATCTTGTGATTCTTTTCCTTTAGCTAAATTTTCAAGCCCAATTTCTGATGCAATTTCTTTAACCTCATCTTTTAAATATTCACCAAGCGGAAACAAAAGTTTTGGCAAAATCTCTTTTTTTATTCCAAAAAGAAAATAACTCTGGTCTTTATTTTTATCTTTTGCTTCATATAAAAACTCTCCGTCACATCTCACATAATGTCCGGTTGCTGCCTTAGAGCAATTATATTTTTCTAAAAATTTCATAAAAATACCAAATTTTATCTGTCTGTTACACATTGCACAAGGATTTGGAGTTGAACCTTCTTCATAACTTTTTACAAAATACTCGTATACTTCTTTTCTAAACTCTTCTCTTACATCCTCAATGACATACTCAAATCCTATTTTTTTGCTTATATATTCAATCTTTTCTAAGTTCTCTTCGTGAGGACCTTCGTGCATTTTCATATAAATTCCAATTACTTCATATCCTTTTTGCTTTAAAAGATAAGCAGTAACCGCACTGTCAACCCCTCCGCTAATCCCTACTAATACTCTCAACTCTTTCCTTTAATTCATTTAAAATTTTTTCTAATCTTGGTAAAGATTCTTTTAATTTATTTAAAGCCTGACTTATTTCACTTAAATTTTCAACGTATTCATGAGTTATCGAATTTCTCAGTAATCTAAGTTTTCTAAAAAAATCTCTGTCAATACTAAAACCTAACTTTTCAGCTAAATTAATTAAATCAAGCATTGTTAAATTATCCGTATTCTCTTCTACTAAAGAAAAATATAATTTTATCACTCTGCCTAAACTATCTTGAAACTTAATAAGCCTGTAAGCAATAGAATCAAGTTTATCTATATCACTACTCTCTAATATATTATTAATATATTCATCCTTTAATGGAAATCCGTAAAAAATATCTAAATAGTTAATATTTCTTTTAAGTTGTAAAAGATGTTTGTCAAGTTCATTTAATTTAAATTTTACTCTTTCTATCATAACTCCACTCCCTCTTTTAAAGCAACTCTTTCAATAGCCCTATTTGGATTCTCACTTAAAATAATATCTATTTTTTGCTCTCCAAGTCTCTCTTGAAGCTCAATCCAAAAATTTTTCTTTTTTTCATAAGTGGGATTTTCCGTAATTACATATAAATCAATATCCCCACCTTTTTTATTATCATCAACCCTGCTTCCAAAAAGAATAACTTTTACATCTTTTCCAAAAATTAATTCAGCTGCCTTTTTTATCTCTTCAATTTCCCACCTCTCAAGCCTCATCAAATCCCTTCATAAAAAATGTATCACAGTCTATATGAGAAAACGCATTATCAAGTCTTTGGAAAAGTTTAGGCTCTTCTTTTTCCAAATTTGCAAGAAACTGTTTAACTTTTTCCCTTGCATAAGGATGTTTAACACCTTCACTTGCTTTATATGCCACACAGCTCTCTTCTCCGTTTATAATAGGAAAATTATTCTTCTCAGCCATATATTGTATCCATTTTTCCCTGACTTTAATAAGAGGCCTTATTACTTCTATATCATTGTAAGCTCTGTATTTTGGAGGCATACTTCTCATAATACCATTATAAAAAAGCCCCATAAAAAATGTCTCCACAGCATCATCAAAATGATGTCCAAGTGCAAGTTTATTGTACCCAAGTTCGAGTGCTTTTGTATAAATAGCACCTCTTCTCATTCTTGCACAAAAACTGCATGGACTGCTTCCCGGACGCTTTTTTTCATCAAGAATTTCAAGTATCGGGGTTTTATACCAAATATATTCAATTCCGAATTTTTCACAATGCTCTTTTAGAGGAGAATAATCAATTCCAGTACCAGCATCAACAGTAATAGCGGCAAGTTCAAATTTAAAAGGGGCAATTAACTGCATTCTTTTAAGCACATGCAATAAAATAAAACTGTCTTTACCACCGCTAAATCCCACTAATACCCTATCTCCCGGTTTAATTAATTCAAACTCCCCCTGCACTCTTCCAACAAATTTAGTGATTTTTTTTGAAAACCATATATCTTTAATTGGATTTAATTTCTTTTCCATTTATGTAAATTTTTCCTTGTTTTATTTGAATGATTACAATTGATTTATTATTTTCATTCTTTATAAACGGTGCAAATTTAGGTTCACTCATCATAAGCATAGCACCAATTTTTGGTGATGCATCAATTTTTGCACTTAAATTTAAAAAGCTTAAATCATCATTATTTAATTTCTCAACATTATTGCCTTTCTCAATACTGAAATTCACATCTGCATTAACAAATCCCAAATCTTGCATAAAAAACATATCTTTAATATTTAATTTTAAATTACCGTTAAAACCTTTGTTTAAAAGAACTTTTAAAGCTTCTTTTGAAGTATTATCATCACTTTGTTGAAGTTCTTCAATAGCTTTTTTATCAAGTCCGTTTATTTTTGCATTTATTTTTAAATTATTTAATTTAAATAAATTATTAATATTTGCACTATCAACACTTAATACTGAAATAGTATCGATAATATCTTTTTTAAACACGGTTTCACTTTGTGAATTTATATTTTCAATTTCTCCGTTAAATTTAGGAGATTTAATTTCAATATTTTGAAGTTGTGAACTTTGTTCAATTTTATTACCGTTTTTTAGATAATTAAAAATAAAATGATTAAAAGCTATTTTTGCATTGTCTTTTTTTATTAAAATATAAACATTTCCGTCTTCATTTTTAAATTCAGTATTATCAACATAAATTCCGTTAAATCCTCTCCACCCAATTTCAACATTATTAACATCAACTTTTTTGTCCATTACTCTGTATTTATAATGTTTAAAATCAGGTGTAACAACATCAAAAACAAAATTATCTTTTAAAAAAGGTATTTCTCCGTATTTTACAAGTACTACTTCTTTTACTATATTATGAAAAAATACATTTGTAACAGGGAGATTTTTAAAAGTAACTTCACTTATAAGCTTTATATGGTCTATCTCTTTTTGATTTATTGCTTTTCCGGGAATTAAAACTTCAAAAACCCTGTCTGTTGTAAGATAAGAACTTTTATTCTTTATCTCCTTAATTACAATACCTTTTTGCTGCTGCAAATTTAAAAGCATAGTATTAAATTTGGAATTCATAAGTTTTTCAAATACTATCGGTGTAGCAAAAATCATTACGACAAGTGTTAAAAACATTACTACAATTTTATTTTTCATTTATTTCCTTTATTTAAATTAATATATTGATATATTTGTTCAATTGTCAACTTAACACTCATTAACTCATCTTCTCATTCACTATCTCATTAAGCATTTCGATTAAAAATTCAGCGCTTATTTTGCTGCTTTCTTCCAAAAATTCATCAAAATCAACTCCTGCCCCCTCTTCTGCACTGTCACTTATTGAGCGAAGCATAAAAAACGGCACTCCAAGTGTCCAAGTTACACATCCAACCGCTCCGCCTTCCATTTCAATTGCACTTGCTTTAAATGTTTTAGCAATCCATTCTTTACGCTCTTTTGAGTGAATAAACTGATCACCACTTGCTATAATACCTTCTTTAAGTTTAATTCCAAGTTTTTTTGCCACATTTTTTGCAATATTATTTAGTTTTTCATCACATTCAAAAAATACTTTTGATTCTGGAATAAATCCAGGTTCATATCCAAAAACGGTCAAATCAACATCGTGTTGACAAGTTTTAGTTGCAATAATCAAATCCCCTATTTTTAAATCACTATCAATTGCCCCGGCAACTCCACTAAAAAGTATCTTTTTAGCACCGAATTTTTCAATAAGTATAGTCGCAGTAGTTGCAGCATTTACTTTTCCTATTTTAGAATAAGCAAGAACCAAATCCAAATCTTTATATTTTGCAATATAATATCTGTTTCTTGCGTAATCTATTTCTTTTTCTATTTTAACTTTTTCTAAAATAGGCTCAAGCTCCTCTCTCATCGCACACATAATGCCAATCATTTAAATCCTTTTTTATAATTATCCATATCAAAATTTCTATTCTCTATTTTCTTATAACTCATTTACCTCATCAACACATCCACACACTCAATTTTCTTTTCTTAAAAAATATTTTTGGGTTACAGTTAAATGATGGTTAAGCTCACACTCAATCATTTCTTCTTCAAAATAATCCGCCTCTTTTTCTATCTCGCCTTTTGGATTTATAACTTTACTTTTTCCCCAAAATCCAAGTCCGTCTTCAAACCCTACACGGTTACAGAAAAGCACATATCCACCGCTTAATATCGCCATATTTTTTAAAACTGCTTCCCACTGCTCTTCAATTAAAAGCTTATCGTCTTTAAATTCCCTTGCAGGTGAAGCTGAAATAACAATGTTTAAATCAGGTTTTTCTTTTGAGACAAATTCCATTGTATCCCCGCTAAATACATCTTCACATATAAACATAGCGGTTTTACCAAATTTTGTATTAAAACAATTAAAATCTCTACCTCTAAAAAAAAATCTTCCTTCTTCAAAAACCCCATATGTTGGAAGATGTACTTTTTTATGTATATACATCTCTTCCCCAAGATAAATTGAAGAATTATAAATCTTTCCATCTTCTTTTATTGCCGCACCAAGAACTACGTCTTTATCAAAACTTAAACTTTTAAAAAAATCAATATCAAATGCATCTTCAAGCAGAGCATCTTTTATTTTATATCCGTTCATACTAAGTTCGGGAAAAACAACCAAATCGGCATCAGTTTTTTTAATAAATTCTTTATGTTTTTCTAAATTATCAGGGCTTAATTTTGGTCTAATTTGAGCAAGCGCTACTTTCATAAACTCAATACCTTTTCTAAACTTGCCATATCAGTTACTGGATAAGTTTTTTTCTTAGTTACTTTTCTGTTTATTCCCATTAAAACTTTCCCGCCAAATTCTACAAAATATTCAACCTCATCTTCATAATTTTTAATAGACTGCTTATATAAAACAGGTTTAGTTAATTGAATAGGCAACACTTCAAGCGCTTCTTTTTTAGTTGTATATTTTTTAGCAGTTACATTACTGACAACTGGGCTAAATTTATCTTTTAGATATTCATCTAAAAGTTCTCTTAAAGGTTCAACTGCAACTTCTAATAAAGGCGAATGGCTTGCCACACTCATATTAAGAAGCATTACTCTTTTTGCCCCTGCATTTTTTAGAGTATCTTCTATTTTTTCCAAGTCACTTCTGATACCAGATAAAACTATTTGCCCATCGCTGTTATAATTTGCCGGATATACTCTAAGATTACTTTCTTTACAGATATTCTCAACTGTTTCATCAGATAATCCAAGCACCACCATCATAGATCCAGGCTCTTTTTCAAAAGCCTTGTTCATTAATTTACCTCTTTCATGTACCAATTTAACAGCATCACCCAAATTAAGACCGCCTGCTGAATAAAGTGCAGAAAATTCGCCCAAAGAATGGCCTAAATTAAAATCAATTCCTTTATTGTTGTTTTCATCAAAAAGTCTTTTTGCAATTGCAGAATAGAGTAAAATTGCAGGTTGAGTAAATTCAGTTTTGTTAAGGTCTTCATTTTCTTCAAACATAAGTTTTTTAAAATCAATTCCTATTGCATCGCTTGCTTCTTCAAACATCTCTTTTGCAATTTGTGAATTTTCATAAAAATCTTTTCCCATTCCTACAAATTGAGAACCTTGACCAGGAAACAATGCACCAATCGCCATATTTATCCTTTTTTACAAAATTATATCAAAATATGGTATAATATATTAAA
>JALTBU010000256.1 GCA_027008345.1 Nautiliaceae bacterium
CAATAGGAGAAGTTTCATAATTATAATAACTTGTCAAAAATGCTACCAAAATCATTGAAATAAATGTCAAAATTACAAAAATTTTATTTGCTTTTGTTTTATCTATAACTTTTAAATGTCCAATATGGACTATTGCTTGAATAATAAGCATTGAAATAGCAGCTGCTGAGGTAATTTCTGCAAGATTAAAAAACAAAATCATAGGGATTGTAATAATAGTACTTATAACAAGACCTTCGTTTGAGTGAAAAACGTTATATTCATAAATTTCTGGCAAATTTCCTTCTTTTGCCAAAACATAGCTAATTTGTGTAACGGCATAAAGTGTTGCATTAATTGCACTTGCAGTTGCGATTAATGCAGCGATTGCCATTATTTTAAAACCAAGCTCTCCAAAAACAGGTTTTGCCGCAAGTGCTAAGGCATAGTCTTTTGCTTTAATAACTTCACTAAGAGGCAAATTTCCAAGAACGGCAATACTTGTAGCTACGTATAAAAACATAACTATTAAAATTGAAAGTATCATAGCTCTTAGCATATTTTTTTTAGGATTTTGCATATCTTCAACTGTATTTGTAATTACACTAAATCCCTGATAAGCAAAAAATGTAATACCTATTGCAAAAAGCATCCCGGAAATGGGGGGAGTTTTAGAAATACTTAAATATTCAGGTTTTATAGTTATTAATGCGGCAATTGTGAAAATTACTAAAATAGATAGTTTTATAATAACGATTATATTTTCTGATTTTGCTACAAAATATGCACCAAGTAAATTTATTACCATAAAAAATAAAATTATTCCAACTCCAAAAGTATCTGTCAAAAATACACTCTCTTTATTAAAAAACAGTTCACTTGAATATGCTCCAAAACTTTTAGCAACTGCCGCGAGTGCTATAAGCTGGGCAAAATAAAATAAGACTCCCATACCACCTGAGAAGACATTAACTCCAAATTCCTGAACAAGATATTCAATAATACCTCCGCGAGATGGATATGCTAAGGCAAGTTTAGCAAGAGAATATCCACTAAGAAGTGCAATTATTCCTCCGAAAACGAATGAAAGCCATACAATATTTCCAGCAATACTTCCAGCCTGTCCTATTACGATAAATATTCCCGCTCCAACCATTGCACCGATACCTATAAAAACCGCACTCCAAAGACCAAA
>JALTBU010000257.1 GCA_027008345.1 Nautiliaceae bacterium
TTCAAATGTTTTAGAAGTTGGATTTTTAAGTGCAGGGCTTAGTGGGGTGTTGAATAATTTGCCTAGTGTAATGATTATGGATATTGCTTTAAAAGGTGTTCAAAATCAAGATTTGATTTATGCAAATATAATTGCTACAAATATAGGAGTAAAATTGACTCCCTTTGGCGCACTTGCTACGCTTCTTTGGTTTAATGTTTTAAAACAAAAAGGTATAAAAATCGGTTTTTTTGAATATATTAAATATGCTATTATTATAACTCCTATAATCTTATTTTTTGTATTGGAGGCTTTATGAAAAAAGTATTAGTAATGTGTACAGGAAACAGTTGCAGAAGTATTTTAGGTGAAGCTTTAATTAACAAATATCTTGATGGAATTAAAGGATACAGTGCCGGAACAAAACCTACTGGAAAAGTTAATGAAAATGCTAAAAAGGTTTTGATAAAAGAGGGTGCTTGGGATGAAAACTATCATTCAAAAAATTTAGATGAGGTAATTGATATTGATTTTGATTTGGTTGTAACTGTTTGTGACAGCGCAAAAGAATCCTGTCCAATTTTTCCAAAACCTGTTAGAAAAATTCATATAGGCTACACTGACCCGGATGGAAAAGATTACGCAGAGTTTGAAAAATTAGTAGAGAAAATGAAAAAAGAGTTTTTGCCTAAGATTAAAGAAGAGCTTAATATCATTAAATAATTTTTTCTTTATTAGCTCTGCTTAGATATGCTAAATTTAATTTATTATCTAATGGTGAAAAAGTTATTGATTTTTTTATTGATATCCTAAACATAGGAACAATAGCTCCAATTATTGTTGCAAAAGGTATTTTTGCTCCTCTATTATAATCAATTAGACTTCCAGCAACAATTCCATTTAATATATCTTTTCCATTAATATTTATTTCAGCAGTTAAATCATATTTCGTAAATAATTTAAATTTTTCTTTTTGAACTTTTTCTATATCATTTATAATCTTTTTAAGAGTATTTATTGTTTTTAATTGCATTAAATTTGAATCAGGTGATTTTAAAATTTCAAAATATAAATCATCTAAAGTATTGTGTAATGCTAAAAACTCATCTTTCCTTCTTTCTTTAAAATCTATAATATCATAAATAGGTACATTATCGTTTGGAACAGGTAACATATTCATAAGCTCAAATTTAAAAATTCTCTTTTTTATAATTTTATTATCTGGTAAAATAAGTTGATTGTTAAATTGATGAATTGTCCAATCAACTGTTTTATCGTTTATTTTTTCTTCTACAATTTTACTTTCTTCATATAACATAGCTTTCCCAATTTCATAACCACTAAAATTTCCTTGAAAAGTTATTTTAGGTCTTTCAATAATATTACTTTCTACTAAATCTTTTTCATATGGTATTTCTACGTATACAAAATTATTTGCAGGTATAATTATTTTATCCCAGTATAATAAAAAATATTTTATATCATTTTTAGATAATCCACCATTTTTTGCATCAATAGAAAAACCATTAGGTTGTAAATTTATGTGAGCAGCAGTTGCAATAATACCTCTCATTTTATTTCCTTTTAAAGTTTATTTGTATTTCGTTTTATAAATTTCATATAAATAATCATGCATATCAAAATATCCTATAAGCATTTCAAAAAACATTCTTAAAAACAATTCTCCCAGTAAAAATAAAACTATCAAAACATATTTTGTAATAAATAGATTAAAATCCAAAAAAGCTTTCATAAAATACCTTTAATAATTAAAAATTGAACGCTAAGTCCAATAACAAAAAGCAATAAAATATTAAGCTTAAAATACCTAACTGCAATAAAAGCAAACACCGCATAAATAAAACTTAAATGATTAATTAGTGCTACTTTACTAAGACTTAGCCCAACAAAAAAAATCATTCCTGTAAATGAGGCAAGGAGTGCTTTTAATATTTTTTGAATGAAATGAAGATGTTTTATCTTTTCATAAATTTCACTCATCAAAATCGTATAAAAAAATGAAGGATAAAAAATTCCAATAGTTGCTAAAATTGCCCCAATTATCTTTGAGACTTTATATCCTATAAAAGTAGCGGTTATTAAAAATGGTCCGGGAGTAATCTGTCCAAAGGCAATCCCGTCTGCAAATTCTTTTAAACTCATCCAGTGGTTTTTTAAAACGACATCTTCTAAAAGCGGTAAAATTGTCATTCCGTTTCCAAAAGCCACGGCTCCTACTTTAAACATTTCAAAAAGTAATTTACTTTTAAAATAGCCATAAATTAAAAAAGCCAAAAATAAAATTCCACTTATAATTATTGGTAAAAAATTTATTTTTTTATCTTGTTTTTGAATATCTCCATCAGCCTTAAAAAACACGGAAGCCAAAAAAGCAAATAAAATTACATAAAAAGCATCTATTTTATAAAGCATCAAAATAAATGAAATTCCAGCTAAACTTGCACTTATTTTATCTTTTGTATATTTACTTCCAAAATCAAGTGCCACTTTTAGAATAATTCCTATAACCATTGCTTCAAGAGCGGTGAATAATGGATGAATATAAGAAATATTTCCATAATGAAAATATACAAAAGACAAAATAAGCATAATTAAAAATGAAGGCAATAAAAATGCCAAAAATGCCAAAAATGCTCCTATTAATCCACGCAATTTATAAGCGATATAAATTGCTAAGTCTATAAAAATAGGCCCTGGATAAAGTTGTACCATTGCTAAGGCTTTGTCTATTTCTTCATCACTTAGCCACTTTTTTTTATTATTTAACTGCTTTAATTCTTCAAGCATAGCCATACTATATGCTGTTAGCCCAAGAATAAAAAAAGAAAAGATGAGGTCTAATAAAGAGGGTTTTATTTTATTTTGCATTCTTTTGCTCTTTTTGCCTTTATCTCTTCAATTCTTTTTTTGATATCTTTTAGCATTTCATATTGAGCGGTATTAGTTTTATTATGCTCTTCCATTCTTTTTAATCTTTCATCAACTGTCTCTTCCCATTCTTCAATAATTTCATCCGGTATTTTGCAGTCTTCTGCCATTTTTTCTTCGTGTTCTACCAGCCAATCGGCTATTTTTTTTAAAATATTTAACATTTTTTCTCCTTAAAACAGATCTTCAAAAGTATAGTTTAAAATCAAAATAATTACAATTCCTCCAATAACACTTACTATTGCACTTAATAAATCATTATTAGGAAATAAAAATTCGTCCATAAGCATCCATGTGCCTCTCCAAAAAGCAACTGCGCCAAAAGCCGCAAAAAGTGCGGCAATTCCTCTTTTATGCTTATTTAGTTTTTGTTCTTTTATTTTTTTAATCTCTTCTTTTTCTTCACATCTTTTCATTTTTAGCCTAATAATTTAAATAACATTTTTATAGCAAGAAGTATTAAAACTATGGCTATTAGTTTTTTAACCTGTTGAGGAGTTAAGCGGTAATGCATAATCAAATCGCCCAAATATCCACCTATAATTGCCGCAACAGTTACAACTCCAAGCAAAATCCAGTCCATATGCACAAATGAAAGATATGTAAAAAATGCTCCAAGTGTGGAAAAAGGAATTACAAAGCTGACTGCATATGCTGCTTTTTTTGCATCATATCCAAGTAAAATTAAAATTGGCATAATCAAACTGCCTCCTCCAACTCCAATCATTCCAGAAAGAAGTCCGACACTTCCACCTACAACATATAAAACCCACGCTTTTTGATATGAAAATTTTGCTTCTCTTTTGTTAAAAATTAAAAGTCCTGCACTTATGATTATAAAGATAGTCAGCATCCATTCGATTATTTCTTTTGGGACATATTGACTTAGCCATGCACCAATAGGAGTTGCGATTAAAATAGAAATTACAAGAGGCAAAGCAAATTTAATATCTAAAACTCCCCTAAAAAAGTTCATAATAGAAGCGGTAATTGTAGAAGCAGAATTTATAAAAAGCCCTGTTGCTTTTGCTAAATTTATAGGCGCTCCCATCATATTAAAAATGGGAACTAACGCTATTGCACTTCCAACCCCACCCATTGCAAAAAGGGTAGAGAAAAATAAAGTTAAGCCAAAATAGGTGGCGTAATAGATTAATTCGTGGCTCATTTTTTAACTTCTTTTATGTAATCTCTTGCTTTATCACC
>JALTBU010000258.1 GCA_027008345.1 Nautiliaceae bacterium
GGTGCAAAAGCATGTTTTTTAAAAACAGCTTTGGTTAAAACTGGGAAATTTAAAGAAAGTGATTTACTAAAAGCAAAGCCTGATTTTATAATAAATTCAATTGCAGATTTGCCAAAACTACTTGAAAGTTTGTCCTAAATTTATATAAGAAATAATAAAATTTAAGTTTTTTTTAAGAAAATAAGCTATAATACAAAGACCATTTTAAAAAATTCCTTCTTTCCCCAATTTATACTCATATCTTTTTATCATTGTTTCATTTCCCCTAATTCCACCTTGGTGAATATATAAAATATTTTTGAGCCCATAATACAAAACTGTATCCCATCCAATTGGGTCATAAAGCAGATCAAATTCAATTCCACTTTTCTTTAACTCTTTCCATAAATAAAAAAACTCTTTATAAAGTTTTCCAAAATGATATTTTTTTCTTGGAGTCAGTATCGTAGGTATTTCCCCTCCGCCAAGCCACTCAAACTGTTTTTTAAGATACTTCTCATCTCCTACGCACGGAACACACAAAACTTCCACATCCAAATGTTTTGCCAAAAAATATGCAGTAGTCCCGGTACCGCTTGGCAAAAATACTTTTAAATTGTTTATTTTGCAATATTCGTTTATTTCATCTGCCAAAAGTTTTATACCGGTTTCCGATTCTTTTACTCTTCCGCCCTCTTCTATAATCAAAGTATTTTCATCTTTTAAACTCAACACATACTCTCTAAGTTTTTCTCCACTTAAATTAATTTCAATTATTTCAGCGCCGTTTTTAAGAGCCTCTTTATAATTGCCTGAGGGATTTTGTTTTAAATGTTTTGGTATGTGGTTTGTAAAATATATAAACTGTTTATCTTTAATTTTAGCAAGAAGGGAAAGTGAATACATAGCATTTGACTGATTTGACCCAAATGAAATAATTCTTTTTTCTTTAAAATCATTTTTTAAAAAATAATAAAATTTTCTTGCTTTATTGCCTTCAAAAGGTCTTAATAAATCATCTCTTTTTATATGATAGAAACTGTTTTGAAAGAAAAAAGGGGTAATTGGGCTTTTTATTTAATAGCCCTTAAATCTTTATAAGCTTGGAGTACTCTATTTTTCATAGAAACTTCGCCTTCTCTTAGCCATTTTCTCGGGTCATAATATTTTTTGTTTGGTTTATCTTCACCTTCTGGATTACCGATTTGGCTTTGTAGATAATCGTGATATTTTTCGATATATCCTTTAACCCCGTTCCAAAAAGCCCATTGAGTATCAGTATCAATATTCATTTTTACAACACCGTAATCAATTGCTTCATGGATTTTACTAAGCTCACTTCCGCTTCCTCCATGGAATACAAATCTGATTGGTTTTTCTTCTTTTAATCCAAATTTTTTCTTAACATATTCTTGTGAATTTTTAAGAATAATCGGTTCAAGTTTTACATGTCCTGGTTTATAAACCCCGTGTACATTTCCAAAACTAGCGGCAATAGTAAATAAATCACTTACTTCACTTAATTCTTTATATGCATATGCCACATCTTCTGGTTGTGTATAAAGTCTTGAATTATCAATTCCTGTATTATCAACACCGTCTTCCTCACCGCCTGTAACACCAAGCTCAATTTCAAGCATAATATCAAGAGGTGCAAGTTTTTTAAGATACTCTTTACAAGTAGCAACATTTTGTTCAAGCGGCTCTTCACTTAAATCAAGCATGTGAGAGCTAAAAAGAGGTCTTCCGTATTTTTCATAGTGTTTTTGATTTGCTTCAATTAATCCGTCAATCCATGGAAGAAGTTTTCTTGCTGCATGGTCAGTATGAAGTATTACTGGCACACCGTAAGCCTCAGCCAATGTATGAATATGTTTTGCCCCTGCAACAGCACCAAGTATCGCGGCTTTTTGTCCTTCGTTATCAAGACCTTTTCCAGCCCAAAAATGTGCCCCTCCGTTACTAAATTGAATAATAACAGGTAAATTTGCATCTTTTGCAGCTTCCATTACTGCATTTGCAGAATTTGTTCCTACTATATTAATAGCAGGCAATGCAAAACCATGCTCTTTTGCATAGTCCATAACTTTTGCAGCTTCACTCCCTGTTAAAACCCCAGGGTTTACTAAATCCATAATCCCCATTCATCCCTCCTTAATTTTTAGGAATAGTATATTTTACTTTATAAGAATTTTTAATATTTTTAAGTTCTTGTTGTAATTTTAATCTTTTTAGATATGCAATAATTTGAGGTTTTACTTTTTCATATGGAAGATAATTATTTGTTTGTTTACCTTCTACCAAAATAATATGCCATCCAAATCTTGTATGGACAGGTTTTAGTGTAATTTGACCAGGTTTAAGCTCCTCGGCAGCTTTTGCAAATTCAGGCACCATCTGTTTTGGATTAAACCATCCAAGCTCACCGCCGTTAACTTTGCTTGGTCCTACTGAATATTTTTTTGCAAGAGCGGCAAATTTTTCTTCTAAAGCTTTTCCTTTTAATCCTTTTAATTGATTAATTAATTTTTCAGCTTCTTTTTCATCTTTTACAAGTATATGTCTTGCTTTGATTTTTGGAGTTGTTTTAAAGTATATATCTTTATTTTTTTCATAAAAAGCTTTTGCTTCTTTGTCACTTATTTTAATAGAATCAAGTCTGTTTTTAAGCCACATATCAACTGCAAGTTTCATTTCAGCGGCTTTAAACTGAGGAGTGTTTTCTATTGATTTTGCTTTCTTATTATAAAGTTCAAGTGTTTGAACATAATCACTTACAAATTTTTTAATATGTTGAGCAGGAAGGTCTTGAACTCTTATTCTTTTATCTCCTGTAATACCTTGAAGATAATAATTAAGTTCTTTTACAGTAATTTTCTTACCATCAACTTCTGCTAAAACAGTATTATCTTTAAGACCTTTTAATGGTTTACCAACCATTCCGCTTCCCATTCCCATACCCTGCATTCCAGGGAATGCAAAAAGTGCTGCTGCTGTAACCATACTTCCTAAAATTATTTTTTTCATATTAATCCTTTTTTTATTTTTTTATGCCATATTATGTATAACATTTTGTACATCATCAATATCTTCTAAAACTTCAATAAGTCTTTCTACCTTTTCAGCTGTTTCATCATCTACATCGCTTTCATTTGTAGCAACAAGTTGAATATTGCTTTCAAGTATTTCAATACCGTCAATTGAATTTACAGCTTCCAAAACAGCATTGAAATCTTCCGGTGCTGTTTCAATAACTAAAACTTCATCCATCTCTTTTATATCCTCAGCTCCCGCTTCAATAGCTTTTTCTTCAACTTCTTCATCTTTTTCGCTTCTATTTACAACAATTATACCTTTTTTCTCAAACATCCAAGCAACACTTCCGCTTGTACCAAGATTTCCCCCGGCTTTTTTAAATGCATGTCTTACTTCTGCAACTGTTCTGTTTTTATTATCAGTCAGACATTCAACCATTACAGCTACGCCTCCCGGACCGTAACCTTCATAAACAACTTCTTCTAAAACTACGCCTTCAAGATTACCTGTGGCTTTATCAATTGCCCTTTGAATATTTTGCATTGGCATTGAATCAGCTTTTGCCCTCTCAATTGCAAGTCTGAGTGCAGCATTTGTATCAGGATTTCCTCCGCCCTGTCTTGCCGCAGTCATTATAGCTCGTACGTGTTTAGTAAAAATTTTTGACTTTTTAGCATCTTCTTTGGCTTTGATATGTTTTACCTTAGACCATTTATTATGACCAGCCATATCTCTCCTTTTATAAAATATTTGTTATTATACAATAAAAAAATATATAAAGGATTAAAATGGTGCTAAGAACCCAAGAAGAGCTTGAAGAGATTAAAAGAAGATTTTTAGAACATTACAAAGGAAGTAAAACAGAACTTAATTACAACAACGACTATGAACTTTTAATTGCGATAATACTCTCAGCCCAATGTACCGATAAAAGGGTAAATATCATTACGCCTGAACTTTTCAAAAAATATCCGGATATAAAATCTCTTGCCAATGCTAATATTGAAGATGTAAAAGAGATAATAAAATCTTGCTCTTTTTATAACAACAAAGCAAAAAATATAATAGAAATGGCAAAAAAAGTTTTAAACGAACATAATGGTAAAATACCAAGGGAGCACTCAAAACTTATAAAACTTCCGGGAGTTGGCAACAAAACTGCAAATGTATTTTTGATAGAACTTGAAGGTGCAAACAGAATGGCAGTAGACACACATGTGTTTAGAGTAAGCCACAGACTAGGAATAACTGATGCAAAAACAGTTCAAGAGACTGAAAAAGATTTGGTTGAGGCTTTCAAAACAGATTTAAATGAACTTCATCAGGGATTTGTTTTATTTGGGAGATACATATGCACTGCAAAAAATCCAAAATGCGAAAAATGTTTTGTACCTGATTTTTGTGTCAGTAAAGAAAATTTTAAACCAAGATAATTATTTTTCAAAAACTAAAATTAGCTTTTCCGCTTCACTGCTTCCATATAATGATATAGGTATTATCTCTTTTAGTCTCATTTTTGTTGATTTTTCTATTCTTTCTACTGAATGATAATATTGGATAATTTTATTTTGTTTTTTTACAAAACATTTATCATCTTTTTTTTCAAATAATGTTATTTCCGTTATTAACTTATTATTTTCAAACTCACTGTAAAGAACAGAAAATTTATCTTCACTTTCAGCTTTTAAAGTGCCTATTGCCAAGTCTTCCATTGCATACAAAGTATTAATATCAAAAATAAAATATCTCTCCACAACTTTTTCAACACATGCAAAAAAATTTTTAAGTTCATTTTCACAAAGATAATTTATTACATCAAAAACAGCAACAGCCGTCTCAAATGTCTCTTTTAATTCACATATATCCACAGCTTTACAATCACATCCCTTTTTAAGGGCTTTTTGAACCTGTGCTTTGCTTAAATCAACACCTTTTATATCAAATCCCTCATTTTTTGCAAGAAGACAAAAATCTCCTCCCCCACAACCTATATCAAGAACACGTTTTACATTTAATTCTTTAAGTAGCATTATAAAATGATTCCAAAGAATATCCGCAGCTTCTTTATCTAAGAAAAGATCTTCAACTTTTGAATACAAATCAAGCGCCATGTACCTGTCCTATTTTATCAATAATATCAAGAATTTCTCTTTTTTTTGTAGAAAATGAATTTTTATTTGCTATTACCCTTGCCGATGAATGCATAATAACCTCTTTTTCTTCAAGTCCGTTTTCTCTTAAAGTATTTCCTGTCTCCACAATATCCACAATCACATCACTTAATCCCACAAGAGGAGCAAGCTCAATTGAGCCGTTAAGTTTAATCACCTCAACAGGTATTCCTTTTTTATTGAAATAATTCTTTGCAATATTTTGAAGTTTGCTTGCAACTTTTATCTGAGTTTTGTTTTTAAAACTTTCATCTCCTTTGATTCCGGCTACACTTACTCTGCATTTACCAAGTCCCAAATCCATAAGTTCAAGCACATCTGAATTTAACTCTGTTATTACATCATACCCAACTACTCCGATATCAGCAGCCTGCTTTTCTACATATGTGGCAACATCCCAGTTTCTTACATTAAGAAATGTAAACCCTGCTTTTTTTAATATAAGTTTTCTATTTTCAAACTCAAAATCTTCATCAAAAATCTTTTTAAATATTGCTAAAACATCCTCGGCAATTCTACCCTTTGGAAGAGCTATTGTCATAATTTTTCCTTTATCGTTTTTATCATTCCTCTAAAAACTAAATCTTTTATATAAACTCCCTCTACAAATTCAGCTAAAAATTTCCCATCTCCGCCTGTGAAAAAATACGGACCTTTAAATTTTTTGATGGTGTTTATGATAAGACCCGCACTTCCGTAAATCAATGCTTCATTTGTATTTTTAGGCAAAGAATTTAAATCAATTTTTTTATATTCAACTCTTAAAACTTCTGAAATTTTAACAAAAGCCTCCTTAAAAGCAAAAAGTCCGGGGGCAATAATTCCACCCTGATGAATCCCCTCTTTTATAATATCAATCGTTACAGCACTCCCGGCATCAATTACAACTCCGTTTTGAATTGTATTGCATGCCATAATCCTGTCAATCCCAAGATTTTTATAATTTGTTTTAAAATCTACATAATTTTTTAAATTAACAGCATCAGGATTTAGTTTCAAAAATTCTTTTTCTTTATCTTTATTTACGCTTATGTAATAAACTTTTTCATCAAATTTTTGAGGTTTTTTTATATTAAAGATTTTCCCGTTTTTATAAATATGAATATTTGTATTCCCTATATCTGCTAAAATCAAAGCACTCTCCAATCTTTAATAAGTTCCATGGCTTTTGAACAAATAGGTGCTTTTGTGATTAAAATCTTTTTTTTGTATCTGAAATTAATATCAGGTACAAATTTTAAAAGCTCTTCAATGTCTTTTTTAAGGAGCCTGCTTTTTTTATCCACAATAAGTATAAAACAGTATTCATTTTTAGTATTTACTCCAAGATACGCTTTTATTTTTTTTCTTGTGTTTAGTTTAATTTCTTCAAGTTTTTTGCATATTATGTTATTTTTTACAAGTAAATCCAGAATTTCTTTCATTCCAAATCTTCCAACGGATGATATTTTAAAACAGTGTCTTTAAGATTTTCTTTTTGTATATGTGTATAAATTTGTGTAGTATTTAAAGAGGCATGCCCTAGAAGCTCCTGTACAATCCTGAGATCAGCCCCTCCTAATACAAGAGATGTCGCAAATGAGTGTCTAAGAACATGGGGAGAGACGTTTAAATACTTTTTTGTTATATTAAATGCACTGATACGGCTTAGTTTATTGCAGTTTTTATTTACAAAAAGATACTCACTGCTGCAAGGTCTTTTTGATAAATAATCCTTAATGGCACTTAAAGCAACATCGGCAATTGGAACAACCCTTTGTTTTTCGCCTTTTGCCATTGTAACTTTTACCCACCCGTCTTCAATATCACTAAGCTTTACATTCATAGCCTCACTAACCCTTAGTCCTGTGGCATATAAAAACAAAATCAGTGCTTTGTCTCTTAATTCATACCAGCTGTTTTCATAATTTATATGTGAAATTGAATTTAAAATTTCTTCTTTTGTTAGATATTTTGGAAGATTTTTAGGAATTTTCGCCTGTTTGATTTTATATTTTTCTTTTACCAAATCTCTTTTATAGGCAAAATCAAAAAAAGAGTTAATTGCACTCAGTTTTCTGTTTAGTGAGCGTTTATTTTCTATTTGGGACAAAAAAGAGATTATATCGCTTGTATCAGCCTCAATTAAAGGCTTATTTAAAAATTCTTCAAACTGGGTTAAATCCCTTTTATAAGCATCATATGTATTTTTACTCACAGCTTTATTTATAAGCAAATACTCTAAAAAGCTCTCTAAATACCTACTCAATAATAAAAACCTTATCCTGATTATAAATCTTACAACCTTTTATTTTCAACGGTGCATCTGTATCAAACTGTCCGGTTTTATATACAGTTGCATTAAGTTCAGGCGTAAGCTTGATTAGATATCCGCTGTAAGTTACGGTATAAATATTTCCTTTGCATACAGAAGGGGCAAAAAAAGATGCAAAAGGAAACTCTTTTTCTTTTATTTTTTTAAGGTTTGAATCAAATTTTATTACTTTACCTTCATTGTTAAAAACATAAAGATATCCATTATAATCTATTATATGTTTTATTGAATCTTTGTAATCAATTAAAAAATTCGGATTAAACAAAACAACTCTTTTTGGTGTTGCCATAATCAGATTATCATTTACAATATTGAGATAAATAATATTATCAATTATAAAATCATCTGAGATATCAATGTTCCTTATAAATTTCATAGAATTTACATCAACAACTGCAATTGTCCCGTTAAGCAAAGGAAACAAAACCAAAGAATTATAAAAAAGAGGTCTGCTGCCAAGATATTTTGCTGTAATAGCATCATCATCTTTTTTATAAAATACAAGTTTTTGATTAGAAAGATCATATATTCCGTATCCGTTGTTTTCAAAAACAACCGCTATTAAATTTCCTTTTTTTGCAGCGGTATATACAAGATGAGGTAATTTAACGGTTTTGTTATTATCAAGAATTTTAATTTTATCCCCATAAACTGCTAAATTTTTATCTATTTTTTTAAATTTACCAAGTTTTATACCATTTATATCATAATTTACATATTCTCCTCTCACTCCGTCATCAATAAAAGAAGTCGGCTTTACATATTTGAGTTTTAATTCTTTAAAAGTTAATGCCTTTTTAGTATAGTCTTCAAGACTTCTTAAAGTACTTTTAGATTTTAAATTAATTTCTTTTGCATTTTTATCGTTAAATTCTTTTGTCGCACATCCGGCAAAAAGAATAAAAATAGCTAAAAAAAGATATCTCATTTTACTATCCCATAATGAAGTAAATATACCCCAAGTTGTTTAAATTTAGAATTTGGATCAATATCATTAAAAATATTTTCAGCTTTTTTCCTGTTTCCCTCTTTTATATAAATTCTCATAAGGGCAAACCTCACAGGATTTTTTAAAATTTTATAATCAGGATTTAAAAGATAATTTTCAAGTGCTTCTTTTGTGCCCTTTTTCATTGCAAGTTCATATGCTTTAATTGCTTCTAAATCTTTTGATTTTATTTCATTATATTTACCTTGATTTAAAAGATAAAGTTCATAAAGTTTTTTATCTTTTTTAACAATTTCAAGTGCTTCTTTATCATCTGGATTTGTAAGAAGTCTATCAAGCGCATTGTTTGCTTTTACAAGTTTTTGTGTCTGAATATAATTATTTATTTTATAACCAATAAAAATAACAGCTAATACCACTGCACCAGCAATAAGAGGTTTTTTATATTTTTTTATAAATTTTTCAAGTTTAAATACTTTTACTAAAAGTTCCTCATCCTGTTTTAATTCTTCGGTATCTTTTTTTATTTCATCTTTTATACCCATTAATAACCTTTTTATTAGAATTTTATCAAAAATTGATCTATTTTTTTTATCAAACTCTCATCAAGTTTTACTTCTAAATCAATAATTTGCAGTTTCAAAGGAAATTTTTTAAGTTTGACATAATCTTTTGCAGTTGTTATTATAGTTTTATCTTTATATTTTTTTAAATCTTCCCATCTGTATTCATAGTGATCTGGAAAAAATTTATACTCTTTTTTCCAAAATTTAAGAAGTCTTTTCGGATTGGAAATTCCACTTATTAAAATATCGCCTTTGGGGACTTTTGTTTCTCTTTTAATATCATTTAATACAATATCCGCATACTTTAAAAAACTTCTTGGATACCTGTATCCTCCGGCAGGCAGTAAAAAAGGATTTTTTATTTTTTTATCAATAACAATATTTAATTTTTTAAACGGTTTGTCAAACCCGTCATCTAAAATAACAAAATCAGCTCCCATTTTTTTTGCTTTAATAATCCCATCTTTTCTATTTTCACTGACAATTACAGCAGCATTGGTAAACATAGCAATTTCCATTGCTTCATCACCGCTAACATCGACATCAGTTAATATTTTTTCAAAATCCTTAACTACGATTAAACCTTTGCTTTTTCTTTTATATCCCCTCATTACAACAGCAATTTTTTTACTTTTATAATGATTTATAATTGCTTTTGTAAAAGGGGTTTTACCGCTTCCCCCAATAATAATATTGCCCACAGATATAACAGGAATTTTTAAATCCTCATAAACCTTTGGAAACATTATATAAACAGTTACATAATAAATAAAAGAAAAAGGAAGTAAAAGCATTATGAAAGGCCAGTGGTACCATTTAGGCTCAAAAAGCATATTTTCAAAAAAAGAGTAAATTTTTAATTTTAAATTTTTCACTTTTAATTTTTCACTTATAATCTGATGTCTCTTTCATATAAAAAGTCATGTCCGACAGTTCTGCTTTTTAATTTTGCAATAATAGGAGGTTTTCTTTTAAACTGATTTTGATATATTTTTTTAAGCACAAATTCAACTAGGTTTTTATCGTATTTTTTAAGCAGTTCTTCTTTTGTAGCTCTATTGTCCACAAAGTCTTCAATAACAGGATCAATTTCACTATAAGTGTATCCAAGCTCTGCTTCATCACTTTGACCCTGCCATAAATCTGCACTTGGGGGTTTATTAATTATTTCATCATTAACACCTAAATATTTTGCAAATTCAAATATTTCTGTTTTATACAAATCCCCTATCGGATTAAGAGCACTTGCCAAATCTCCAAAAAGTGTACCGTATCCAAGCATCAGTTCGCTTTTATTGCTTGTGCCTATAACAAGGGCGTTAAGTTCAGCTGACTTGTCATAAAGAATAGCCATTCTCATTCTTGCCGAAAAATTACCAAGCCTTACTTTATCATCAATTTTATAAGCCTCAATTAAAGGAGCAATTGAGATTATTTCATAATCTATATTAAATTTTTCACAAAGTTTTTTTGCATCTTCAATGCTTGATTTGCTTGAAAACTGACTTGGGAGCATAAAAGCTTTGAAATTATCTCCAAGCGCTTTTTTTGCAAGCACAGCGACAACGGCACTGTCTATTCCCCCACTAAGTCCGCATATCCCTTTTTTAAGTCCGGTTTTGGTTATTTCTTCATAAATAAACTTAATTAAAAATTTTTCAATAAGCTCCCATTTTTTCATTACAAATCCTAACTGTCAATATAATTTTTAAGAAGTTTTCCGATATTTGGATGTCTGAGTTTCTTAATCGCACTGCTTTCAATTTGTCTAACTCTCTCTCTTGTTACATTAAGGGCTTTTCCAATTTCTTCAAGTGTTCTTTCACTCTTATCAGGCATTAAACCGAATCTCATTTTAATAACTTCTCTTTCTCGTTCATTTAGGTTTTGAAGTATCTCATCAATATGTTTTCTAAGATCCTCATGCACAACTTCTTCGTAAGGATTAGAAAATGTTTTATCTTCAATAAAATCTCCAAATTTTCCGTCTTCCTCTTCACCCACAGGTGCTTCAAGAGATACCGGCTCTTTTGAAATTTTAAGAATCTGTTTTACTTTTTCAATTGGCATTTTCATCTCTTTTGCAATAACTTCAAGAGTCGGTTCTTTTCCTTCTTCCTGTACATGCTTTCTGATAATTTTATTAATTTGATTTATATTTTCTATCATATGGATAGGAATCCTAACCGTTCTTGCTTGGTCTGCAATGGCGCGTGAAATGGCCTGTCTGATCCACCATGTCGCATATGTTGAAAATTTATAACCTTTTTCAAACTCAAATTTATCAATTGCTTTCATAAGTCCAATATTACCTTCTTGAATCAAATCAAGAAACGGCAGACCTCTGTTGGTATATTTTTTAGCGATACTTACAACAAGTCTTAAATTCGCCCTTGCCATTTTCTCTTTTGCTTCAGTTACAATTTTTTTACCTCTTTTTAGCTGTTCAAGAATTACTTCAAGTTTTTCCGGTTCCATTCCAAAAGTATTGTCACTTGCCTGTTTTGCCTCTACAAGCTTTTTGATATCCATATAAATATTAACCATTGTATGTTCAGGCACCATTGCCGCAATATCTTCTTTGCTAAGCTGCGTAATTTTGCTTAAAATCTCTTTATGAAGTTTTCTTAGCTGCTCGTTAAACAGAGGCAATCTATATTCTTTTTTCTTAAGTTCTTTTTCAAAATCTTTATCGCCTTTAAGTGCGGTTTCAACTGTTTTTACGATTTCATTTATAAGTTTAGATGTATATCCAAGCTCAGTCAAAGCTTCTTTTACTTTTTTCTTTTTAAATGTAAGCTGTAATATTTTATAAAAATTCTCAAGTGAATCTCTATCAGGTGAATTTATAACTTTATCATATTCATCAAGAACTTTTTCCCACTCTTTTTTTGCTTTTTCAAGGTTTTTGAATAGTTCGTTGATTCTTTTTTCTCTTAAAGATATTTTTTTCTTTCTTTTTCCTTCTTTTGAATCCTCATCTTCAACCTCTTCTTCATCAACAAAATTTTTGAAAAGTTCTTTTACTCTTCTTTCCCTGTTAAGCAAAGGCTCTTTGTATTTAAGTACCAAATCAATTAAAAAAGGAATTGAACATATAGCATCAAGAATAATCTCTTCACCAAGCTGAATTCTTCTGAATATTTCTACTTCTTCGTCTTTATCAAGAAGAGGAATATGCCCCATTTCTCTAAGATACATTCTCACAGGAGAATCAGATCTTGACCATTCAAGTAACTCTTTATCTTTTAAAATTTCTTCGGCAAGCTCTTCTTTTTTTCTTTCTCTCTCTTCTTCACTTTTTACAACATCTTCAAGGTTTTTCAGTTTAGCAACCTCAGCGGCTGTCATTAATTTAATGTTGTTTTCTTTTATTGCTTCTAAAATCTCTTTTGCCTGAGCTTTTGTAGGTGCTTTTGGAAGCAGTGAAACAAGTTTTTCGTAAGTTACTATTCCGTTTTTGTTTTCTTTGAAAAGTTTAGTAAGCTCTTTAGGAAGTGCCATTTATACTCCTTTTTTTATTAAAACCTGTCAATAAAGATTATTTTCTTCATTAACAGATTTTAAGCGCGCAATTATAATAAATTTTTTTGGAACACTTATTGCTTGTATTTTTTAAAATATTTTATTTATTATATCACCAAAAGGTTAAAATATGATTAACGGTTTTTACGATGCCGCAGGCGGAATGGTAACACAGTTTAACAGATTAAATGTTATATCAAACAACCTTGCCAATGTCAACACGCCAGGCTTTAAACAAGACGATATTATCATCGGCGAATTTGAAAGATTATTTAGTACCAAAAGGGATATCCTACCCCTTGAAAACAACACAAAAGAAGCGGCAAAATTTTTAAACAGAAATTTAAATAAAGTCCCTGTTATTTCAGAAGAATACACAAATTTTTCAATTGGTAATCTCCAAAAATCATCAAATCCGCTTGATGTTGCCTTGAAACAAAAAGACAGTTTTTTTGTAGTAGATTTTAACGGAGAAAAACTTACCCGTGCCGGGAATTTCAATCTTGATTCACAAGGTTTTCTTGTTACAAAAGAGGGATATAAAGTTTTAGATACAAAAAACAAGCCTATTCAAATCCCGCTTAATGCTTCAAAAATCATAATTGATAAAAATGCAAATATATATGTTGACGGAGAAAAAATAGCAACACTTAAAATAGTAAGTATTGATAATTTAAAAACATTAAAAAAAGTAGGCAACACAATGTGGAGTTTTGATCCAAACAGAGCAAAAATGGCTACTATAAACTCTACACTTCAAGGGTTTATAGAAAAATCAAATGTAAATCCGGTGACAGAAATGACAAATTTAATAGAAACGAACAGACTTGTAGAACAGTATCAAAAAGTAATGACTACATTTATGGATGATTTAAACAAAGACGCAATTGAAAAACTTGCAAGCGTTAGAGCATGATGAAATGGTTAATGAGTTAATAGATGAATAGATTGATAAACAGATATATTATAAAGTTAAAACATAAGGAGAGAAAATGATCAGAAGTTTATATACAGCGGCAACCGGAATGCTCGCCCAGCAGACACAAATAGATGTCGTATCAAATAATATTTCTAATGTAAACACAATAGGATACAAAAAACAAAGGGCTGAATTTGCAGACCTTTTTTATCAGACAATGGAATATGCGGGCACTTCCACATCTGAAACAACACAATCCCCCACTGGTATAAGCGTGGGGCTTGGTGTAAGACCTACGGCTATTACTAAAATTTTCACACAGGGAAATTTCAAAGAGACTCATAATAATTTAGACTTGGCTATTCAAGGGGACGGATTTTTTCAAATTCAGCTGCCTGATGGGCGAATAGGTTATACAAGAGACGGAGCTTTTAAACTTGATGCAAATGGAAATATAGTCACAAGTGATGGATATAAGCTTATTCCAAACATAACACTTCCAGCCGACACCGTTCAAATTTCAATAGGAACAGACGGGACTGTATCCATACTTGAAGCAGGTCAAACACAAATGCAACAAATTGGTCAAATACAGCTTGCAAAATTCATAAACCCGGCAGGTCTTCATTCACTTGGAAGCAATCTATATATAAACACATCAGCTTCAGGTGATCCTATTGTAGATATTCCGGGACAAAATGGACTTGGAGAAATCAGACAGGGATTTGTCGAGATGAGTAATGTACAGCTTGTAGATGAAATGACAGATTTAATCACTGGACAAAGAGCATATGATGCGGCAAGCAAAGCAATTGTTACAAGTGATGAGATGCTTCAGACAGTAAACAACTTAAAAAGATAATTAATTTTCTCTCCCTTTTAATCCATTCATAATTCATTAAAATTACCACCTTACTTTATACTAAAATTAATAACTCAAAACTATTTTTACTCATCCACCCATCCATTCACTCATCCACTCATCAACCCATCACCCCATTCACCCATCCACCCTATCCCCTTTTGCCTCCTTAATCTTTTTTTGATAAAATTCAACTAAAAAAGGATATTAATGAATATAATAACCGGAAAAATATGGAAATTCGGTGATAATATTGATACTGATTTAATTATACCGGCAAGAT